>CAZEYS010000005.1:0-50174 GCA_964516095.1 uncultured Aquificales bacterium | reverse complement strand
CCACCTTTAACCTCCCTACCAATCTATCCCCTATTAAGGTATAATGTTTAAATCATGTTATCGATTATAGATATAA
Organism: uncultured Aquificales bacterium; assembly: GCA_964516095.1. Classification (GTDB taxonomy): domain Bacteria; phylum Aquificota; class Aquificia; order Aquificales; family Hydrogenothermaceae; genus Hydrogenothermus. The sequence goes on along the minus strand of CAZEYS010000005.1, from coordinate 50,098 downwards.
AACAATTTCTTTACATTGAAAATACGGTTATTGAGTTATCAGACGGGCTTAATGTTTTCACTGGAGAAACTGGTGTAGGTAAATCTCTTATTTTAAATGCTATAAATTTTGTACTAGGTAAAAAGGGTAATTACGAAAACAATGATTTTGTAGAATTAGTCTTTGAGTCAGTAAATACTCCCTTTTCTGATTCAGATGGAACTCTTATTGTTTCAAGGCAAATAAAAAATAATAAAAGCTATTACTTTTTGAATGGAAAAAGGGCTACTTTATCCACTATCAAAGAGGCTACTAAAGATATAATAGAGATCCACTCTCAACATTCTTATCATTCTTTATTTTCTTCAGAATTTCCACGGATAACACTGGATAATTATTCTAATCTGTCTAATCTGCTTGATAAGTACAAAGTTTTATACTTGAAATTTAAAAAATTAGAAGAGATGGAAAAGAATCTAAAAATTCAACAGTCTGAAAGTTTAAAAGAAATTGATATTGTCGAATATCAGCTTCAAGAGTTAGAAGCGTTAGATGCTACACTTGATAAAAAAGAAATTGAAGAAAGATTTAACTACTTGAAAAGTATATCGGACATTAAATTAGCAGTTGAAGAAGCAAAATATATTATCTCAGATAAAGAAAACAGCATAGAAGAAGATATATCTTATGTTTCTAAAATACTTAGTCCTTTTTATGAAATGGATACAAATATTAAAAATGCACATTCTCTGTTAGAAAGTGCAAAAGAGTTGATAAAAGAAGCTTACTATGCTTTATCTGATCTGGATTTTGATTTTTCAGAGGAAGAAATTAATGAACTCGAATCTAAACTGAATTTTATAAACAGATTAGAAGCCAAATACAATACTGATTATAAAGGTTTATTTAAAATAAAAAAACAACTGAAAAATAGATTGGAAGAGCTTAAAGATTTAGAATTCAAAATACCTGAGATTGAAAAAGAAAAAGATGAGGTATATAAAGAACTTATAAAATTATCTGAGGAAATCTCTCAAATAAGAAAAGAAAAGGCAAAGGAATTAGAAAAGCTGATAGTAAATAATTTAGAAGACTTAGCTTTAAAGGGTTGTCAATTTGTGGTAAATGTTGAGGATTGTGATATTAATATATATGGAAAAAATAAGGTTGAGTTTTTATTTTCTGCAAATAAGGGTATTAAACCTCAACCCCTTAATAAAGTAGCTTCTGGAGGAGAACTGTCGAGAATTTCTCTTGTTTTAAAATTAATATCCAAAAAATCTAAGGATACAATAGTATTTGATGAGATTGACACTGGAATTGGTGGTAAAACTGCAATTTATATGGCAGAAAAATTGTATAGTTTATCTAAAAATTTCCAGGTTATATTAGTAACACATTTACCACAAATTGCATCTATAGCTGATACCCATTACTTAATAGAGAAAAAGTTTGATGGAGAAAAAACATTTTTAATGGTAAACAAACTTTCTGGAGAATGTAGAGAAAGAGAAATTGCCAGGATGTTAAGTGGAATTATTAATGATAAGAGTTTGAAACATGCAAGGGAGTTATTAAACCAAAGATGAGTTATAAATACAATTATAAACTAACTATCAGCTATATTGGTACAAACTATTATGGATGGCAAAAGCAACCAAAACATAAAACTATCCAGCAAACAATAGAAGATAAACTAGAGGTACTTGTAAAAAACAAGGTAAAGCTAATTGCTTCAGGTAGAACGGATGCAGGTGTTCACGCTTTAGGTCAAGTTGCTAACTTTAAAACAAAAGAATATTTCGAAGCAGAAAAAATAAAAAGGTATTTAAACGCAACTTTGCCAAAAGATATTGCTATAAAGGATTGCAAGCTAGTTCCTTTAAATTTTCATGCTAGATTTTCAGCAAAAGGAAAAACCTATATTTATAAGATATATAAAGAACCTGACCCATTTATGGTAAATAGAGGCTGGTACGTATCTAAAGATATAGATTTAGTTAGATTACAGGATGCAATAGATATTGTTCTAACAGCTGATAGTTTAATCAGTATGTCCCAAAAAGGTGAATATCTTAGAAAAGATGTAGATTTAAGAGAATTTAATTTTAAGTTTGATGGCTTTTTGCTTGAGTTTCGTGTATCTGCTTCACATTTCTTAAGGTATATGGTTAGAAAACTTGTTGCCCATGTGTTACATGTAGGAACTGGAAGATTAGATATAAATTTATTTAAACAAATAATAGAAAGTAAAGATCCTACACGAGCTATGTTTCTTGCACCTCCTGACGGTTTATATCTTAAAGAAGTTTACTATTTACCAGAAGATGAAACCTTATAGTCTTTTCATTTGAATTCTCAGAGCATTCAGTACTACAGAAACAGAACTTAACGACATAGCTATAGCAGAAAATATCGGTTTTATTAGTATTCCAAAGAATGGATATAAAATGCCAGCCGCCATAGGAATAAGCAAAGTATTATACAGATATGCCCACATTAGGTTTTCCCTTATGATCTTATTTGATAGGTGGGATATTTTAATAAATTTTATCAAGCTTTTTAAATTGCCGGATAAAAGTATCACGTCTCCTGTTTCTTTAGCAAGGTCTGTTGCATTAGTTACAGCTATAGCTATATCTGCTTGAGTTAAAGCTGGAGCATCATTAATCCCATCTCCTATAAACATTACTTTGCTTCCATTTTTCTGGAAGTTTTTAACTATTTGTATCTTATCTTTTGGGGATAACTCGTAAAAATATTCGTCTATTTTTAGTTCTCTGGCTACCGAGTCAGCTACTATTTTAGAATCTCCAGTTAACATTACAACTTTTATTCCTTTATCTTTGAAAAATTCTATTACTTCTTTTGCTTCTGGTTTTAGTTCATCTTTAAATGTTAAAATTCCTACTATTTGTTTGTTTATAGCCAGTAAAATTACTATACTTCCTTGTCGGCTTTCTTTTTCTATTATTTTTTTGTACTTCGAATTTACTCTTATATTATATTCTTCCATAAGTTTGGTATTACCTAATAAAATTTCTTTATCTTCTATTGTTCCTTTTAATCCTCTACCAACTATATATTTAAAATTCTCTACTTTTAATTTTGAACCTTTTATTTCACTTAGTATGCTTTTTGATATTGGATGATTACTTTTTAATGATAAACTGTATATATAGTTTTTATAATGGTCATTTTCTAAATATAGTTTTTTTAATTTCAAATTACCTGTTGTTAGTGTCCCTGTTTTATCAAATATTGCTACTTTAATTTTGTTTATTATTTCTAAAATTTCAGGATTTTTTATTAAAATTCCTTCTTTGGAAGCTTTACCTACTGCAGATACTATGGCTATTGGTACAGCTAATCCTAAAGCACATGGACATGCTATTATAAGTACAGATACAGCAGGTATTAGAGACATTTGAATATTTCCTGTTAGAAAATACCATATATCAAACGTAAGAATAGATATAATCATTATTGTAGGTACAAAATAGGCAACTATTTTATCTGACAATCTTGCTATATTGGGTTTTTTACTTTGGGCTTCTAAAATAAGTTTTATTATTTGATTTACAGTGGATTGTTTACCAGATGTTGTTGCTTTTATTTTACAAAAACCATCTTCTATAATACTTCCACTTATTATTTTATCTCCTTTTTCTTTTACTACAAGTTTATATTCTCCTGTTATTGGAGACTGATTTGCTTCACATCTGCCCTCTATTACAACTCCATCTACTGCAGCTTTATCACCTTTTCGCAGGATAACAATATCTCCTTTTATAATATTCTCACTGTTTATTTCTATTTGCTTTCCATCTACTTCTATTAGACTTTTCTTAGGTTTTAACTTTAATAGTTCCTTCATAAATGAAGTTGTTTTATTTCTAACTTTTATTTCTAAGTATCTACCTAAAAGAATAAAGGTAATGATAGATGCACAGCTTTCAAAGTAAGTGTTTTGCATCTGTTTTGGAAAAATATGTGGAAAGATTAAAACTAAAAGAGAATAAAAGTATGCAATAGATGTCCCAAGTGCTACGAGGATATTCATATCTGCATTTCTATTTTTCAGTGCAGATAAAGAAGATTTATAAAAATAACTACCTACATAAAACTGTACGATAGTAGCCAATACAAAAATGATATAGTCTTTGAAGGTAAACTTTGGGATAAAATTAAGTATATAAATTAAAGCAGTCAAAAAAAGAGATAAAAATACTTTTCTTTTAAGGTCTATCTCTATTAGTCTCTTTTTTTTTCTAACTCCTCTAAATTTTCAGTAGCTGAATATCCAAGTTGATTAATTTTATCTATTATTTCTTGTTTGGATATCTTGGAAGGGTTATATCTGAATATACCTTTAGATGTTGCAAAATTTACTTTAGCATCTATTACACCTTCTGTTGATTTTAGCGTTCCTTCTATTCCTGCAGCGCACCCTGCACAATGCATACCACTTATTTGTAATTCGAGTATTTCTTCTTGTGGTTTTTCTATATTTCCTGTATTTTTCTCATCATTTTTCTTTTTCTTCCCGAAAAAGAATATACCTATGCCAACTATTAGAGGTAGCGTAGATAACAATACTAACGCTTTATCCAACTTCTGCTCCTTCTTTTAAAGTAATTTAGCATCAGATAAAATATGCGAATAGTTGATTTTAATGTTTATTTTTATCAATTTCCTCATGAGATTCACTACCCTTATGGATAAAGTATATGGATAGTGATATTGCTAAAACTCCAATTGCTAAAAATATTAAAGCTCTTATATCTTCGTAGTGAAATTCTATAGCAAATTTAAAGAATGTAACAATTAAAACCATAACGATTACTTTAGCGAGCTTTTCTTTAAGCTGGTCGAGTGTATGAACTACTAAAATCTTTGATGAACGTGTATTTTTTTCGGCAACATCAATTCTGCTTATAAAAAGTTCATACAAACCAAGCCCGAAAATTAATAAAACAGTAGAGATAAGATAAACGTCAACTGCACTTACGATATGTTTTACTGCTTCCTTATGAAAATCTTCAAATGTTTCTAATGAAGAAAACATATGAAATGAATGTTTAACAACTATTATAATGTCGTATGTTCCAATTAAGACTAATATAAAAGCTGCTATAATACTGGAAATAACAGCTATAAAAATCATAAAACGGCTTTCCCAAAGTAGTTTTTCAACTGCCTGTTCTATAATTTTTTTCAAATTATTCATAATTTAAATATAAACCTCCTGTTTTTCTAATAAGTATTTCATAGCTTTTGCTACTTTTTGAATTTCCCATTGAGCATGGGGGTCAGTTCTTTTTGTTATAAAATCTTTTATCCAGTTTAATGTACCTGATACAACTATTGTAGTTCTTCTTCCGTGTGGTAGGAGAAATCTTGCATCTTCTCTTTTTACTTTACATTTGTAAACCGAATAATCATAAACTAATTGGCATAAGTTGTCAACCAATAGATATAATGTTTCCAGATTGTCTTTTTTATCCTTATTTTTATATTCCTGTATGTATTTTTTAATTTTCTCTTTAATATCTTCCTTTATTTCTGCATCTAATATTTCACTGGAGAGAATTGCATTTGTATTTTCAATTTTTTGGATAATATCTTTATTAATACTACATAAAGCATCTTTGATAGAATCAGGTATTATTATAGTGTTTTCATCTTCTTTTACGTATCTTTGACTTCGCTGGGAGTAGTTCAGAGTAGTATGTCTAACCAGTTGGTGTGTCATAACTCTGGATACGTTATTTATATAGAAAACAGCATAGCCATCATATTCTTTAATTAGACCTATCAGCCATACATCGTCTTTATAGCCTAATGGATTTATAGGAACGTCATACTCCGCCATTTTTTCAAATGCTTTAAAATATTCTTCTTCTGATGTTTCAAGTAGTTCTTCAAGGTAATGTCGTAAAGAAACTCCTATTACAGAAGGGTAAGCAGGATTGTAATGGGATTTAAATCTTGTTGCTCCAATTTTTAATGCTGCCAGATTCGCTTTATGTTTTTTTGATAAATGTGAGAAATCTTTTCCAACTATTTTATCCAGTTTTTCTTCTTCTAAACTTTCTAAATCTTTATATGCAAAAGAGTGGGCAAATACTGAAAAGTGTTTATAATTACCCAGTTTTGATAAAAATCTTGCTCTTTCTGGTGTGCTTATAACTCTTGGGTCATTTAACAAGTAGTTTAAATCTCCAGAACTATAACAGGTTCTGGCTCCTAAAGCTGTAAAAGGAATGCTGTCTTTAAAGTCTTCCAGTGAAAATATTTCGTGGATTTTCATTTTTCTTCCGGTAAAAGTTGAACTTCTGTATAGTTGTCTTTATGAAAGTATTTTTTCAAGTAGTTGTCTACATCTTCTTTAGAAACTTTTTTAATATTATCTAAGTATTTTAATGCATAATCAACATCTCCTGTTACAGTAATTGAGTATCCCAAGCTTTCTGCATCATTACTTACTTCTTCTTTTGCAAATATTTCGCTGTTTATGATTTTTCTTTTTGCGTTTTCTACTACTTCGTTGGGAACGCCGTTTTTAACATAATTAAAAATAATTTCAAATAGTTTTTCTCTTGCTTTTTCTACTTTTTCAGGCTCCACTACAAAGTAAAATAGAAATTGTGAAGTTCCTCTATGAGAAAGATATCCCCCATATATGGCCTGTACAAATCCTTTCTCTTTTAGCTGTTGATAAAGTATAGAACTTTTTCCTCCTGCAAAAATATACTCCAGTACTGATGCCACATAACTTTCTTTAGATTTTATAGGTGGAGCTTGCCAGCCAATAGCAACATATGCTCTGGTAACCTGTTTTCTTCTGATTATTTTTTTTCTGATTTCTTTTTGAGGTGGTTCCAATGGTACTTCTTCTGGCTTGTAATACTTACCTTGAACTGTACCAAATGTGTTTTTTACTTCTTTTATAACATCATCTTTATCTACGTTTCCTACTATTACTATGTAAGTGTTGGAGGGTACATAGTGGGAGTAAAAATATTCCTTTACAAGAGGTTCGTTAAACTTTTCTATAGTTTCTCTATATCCTATTACAGGATGCTTGTAATTTGATACTTTATAGGCAAGTTTATTGTATGTATCCCACAAATATGACTTAGGATTATCAAGATGTCTATTTAGTTCTTCCAGCACTATAGGTTTTTCTTTTTCTATCATTTTTTCTGATAATGTTGGAGCAGTTGTCATATAGTACAGGTACTTAAGCATTTGCTTCCAGTATAAATTACCAATTTCTATGTAATAATATGTAAAATCATATGAAGTTGCAGCATTTATAATTCCACCTTTTTTTTCAACTTCAAACTCTATTTCACCTGGTTTTGTATATTTTGTTCCGTTGAAAAGCATATGTTCTAAAAAATGAGATAAGCCTCTTTCATTGTCTTTTTCGAATACTGAACCTACTCCAAACCATACCTGCAGAGAAACAGCAGTTGTGTCTTTTCTTGGCTTAACAATTAACGTTGCTCCATTGTCTAATTTCTCAACGTATATATTTTGCTTTGCTACTGCATTTATTGTCATAACCATAATTATCAACCCCAGTATTATTTTTTTCATTTTAGTCTCTTCCAAAAACATCTCGTGTGTATACTTTATCCATAACATCTTTGATTTCATCACTTACTCTATTTGCTACAATTAAATCGGCTTGTTCTTTAAATTTGCTTAGATCATTTTCAACTTTTATTCCCATAAATTCTTCTCCCTGCCAGTACGGCTCGTAGATAATCATCTGTATATCTTTAGCTTTCAGATATTCTATAATATCTATAATTGCAGAAGAACGGAAATTATCTGAACCAGATTTCATAGTTAGTCTATATATGCCTACTAACTTTGGGTTTTTTTGAATTATCATGCGAGCTATGTGGAATTTCCGGGCCAGATTAGACTCAATAGTTGCTTTTATCAGATATTGGGGAATGTTTTTCTCAATATAATTTGCCAGTAGTTGTTTGGTATCTTTAGGTAAGCAGTAACCACCATAACCAAATGATGGATTGTTATAATGCATTCCTATTCGTGGGTCTAAACACACCCCTTCTATAATTTCTTTTGAATTAAGCCCATGTATTTCAGCATATGTATCAAGTTCATTGAAAAATGCAACTCTCATAGCCAAATAAGTGTTTGCAAAGAGTTTTATACTTTCAGCCTCTGTATTATTTGTAAACAGTACTGGCACGTCTTTTTTTATAGCGCCTTCTTTTAGTAGATTTGCAAATTTTTCTGCCCGAGGGCTTTTTTCTCCTATAACTATACGGGAAGGATATAAGTTATCGTAAAGAGCTTTTCCTTCTCTTAAAAACTCCGGTGAAAATATTATGTTATCAGTATTAAACTTTTTTTTCAAATTATCTGTATATCCGATTGGTACTGTAGATTTAATTATTATTGTAGCTTCTGGATTTATCTGCAAAACATCCTTTATAACAGATTCAACTGATTTTGTATTAAAGTAGTTTGTTATAGGGTCGTAATCAGTTGGTGTTGCTACTATCACATAGTTTGCATTTTCATAAGCTTCCTTTGAGTCTAAGGTGGCTTTTAGATTTAAAGATTTATTTTTTAAGTAGTGTTCGATGTCTTTATCATCAATAGGTGATATTTTTTTATTTATCAGTTCAACTTTTTTAGGGTCTATGTCTTTTATAACAACTTCATTGTTTTGGGCAAGTAGAATAGCGTTAGATAGCCCTACATAACCAGCACCTGCAACTGCTATTTTCACTTATTTTTGTACTCCTTTTTCTTTTTATTTTATCATTTTAGATTTATAAATTTTAGCTAAAATTTTGGCAACTGCAACATAGAATTTTTCAGGTATAGCATCTCCTATTTCACAGGATTCGTAAAGTGCCCTTGCCAAAGGTGGTTCTCTAACAATCTCTATATCATACTCTTTTGCCTTTTCTATTATTTTTAAGGCTATATTGTTTTTACCCTTGGCTATAACTATTGGAGCATGCATTTTTTCTCTTTCATATCTGAGGGCTACAGCATAATGGGTAGGGTTTGTTATTACTACATCTGCTTTTGGTAGCTCAGCCATCATTCTATTCATAGCCAGTTCTCTTTGTTTTTTTCTTATTGCTGCTTTAATTTGTGGGTTTCCTTCATACATTTTTCTTTCTTCTTTTACCTCATGCTTTGACATTTTTATATTTTCTTCGTACTCATATTTTCTAAATAAGAAATCTATAATGGCAATAGGAATAGATAAAAGAGCAAAAAATAAAATCATCAAAAGTATGTATCTAATTAAAAACTCTACTTCCTGATAGACAGGTAAAAATGAGAGATTTAAGCTATTTTTGTACATTTTAATGAAAATTAAATAGGCAACTGATGAAGCAGCTATAAGTTTTAAAAGATTTCTAACAAGTTCAAATAAGGTTTTTAAGGAGAATATTCTTCCAAGCCCGGCTATAAAGTTTAATCTATCTATTTTGGGGATTAAGGGTTTCATAGTTAATAAAAATCCAAACTGGCCGACGTTGGCAACTATTCCTGTAACCAGGAGTAATAAAAACATAGGTATTACCAGTAATGAAAAAAAGTTCACACTAAAACTGATAAAATCCAAATTGGTAGAAGGGATATTATTTATTAAATCTGAAAATGTAAAATGGAAATATTTAAGTAGCTTATTTGTAACAAAAGGTATATAGAATAAAAGCGCAAAAAATGTTACTAACAAAGTTGCAGCAATAGGAATGTCCATACTCCTTGCAACTTGTCCTTCTTCTCTTGCTTTTTTTCTCCTATAGGGGGTTGCTTTTTCAGTTTTACTTGGATCTTTTGCCATTATCCTCCTACTATTTTGACAGCTTTCAAGAAAATCTTTACAAACATTTCCATTATATGATTTCCATAATATATTACGACAGAAGCACCGATAGCTAAAGAAAGCAAGCCTAAAAATATTTGCATAGGAAGTCCAACAATAAAAACATTAATTTGAGGTATCAGTCTATTCACAAGGGCAAGAGCAACGTTTAACAGCAAAAGTATTGCCACAAAAGGGAAAGACATCTTAAGGGCAAGTAAAAATAATAAAGATGATTTTAATAAAATATACTCAAATATACCAGTATTTATATGAATATCAAAAAGAGGTATTATCTCAAAACTCTTGATAAGACCTACAATGAGAAATTGATAACCTCCTGTAACAAAAAATAACAAATAAAAAAGTAAAATGAAAAATCTATCTAATACCGATATTTGACCAAATGTTGGATCAAACAAATTTGCTATTGTAAGTCCCATAAAATATCCTATAATTTCTGCGGTATAAGAAAATATAGCTATAAAAATTTGGGTTATTACACTTAGCAAAAATCCTATCAGTAATTCTTTTAAAATTAGTAGTGCGAGAAGTGTTAAGCTTATATTCTCAATATCTGGTACTTTCATGCTGGACAGTGAAAATATAAAAAAAGAAAATGCAATAACAAGCATAACTCTTACATTTAAAGGAATAAAGGAAGAATTAATTAATGGAAAAGTTATAAAAAAAGCTATGACCCGAGAAAATACTAATCCTATGGCAACTGCATCTGATACGCTGATAATTTGATTCATTGTAAGGTGCTGAAGAGTATATTAAAAATTTCATGGGTAAAATCTATGAGTTTTCTGAAAATCCACGAACCGAATATTATTAAAGCTACAAGTGTTGCTACTATTTTAGGTATAAAAGTTAATGTCATCTCATTTATTTGCGTAGCTGCCTGGAAGACACTTATTATAAGCCCCACTAAAAAAGTAATTAATATAACGGGACCTCCCAATATAAGCGTAAGTTCAAAAGTTTTATTCATCAAATCTATTGCCTGATCCAGTGTCATTTGTAACTCTCTATTAAAGCTTTTGTTAATAATTCCCACCCATCTGCCATAACAAAAAGTATTAATTTAAACGGTAAAGAAATCATCATAGGTGGTATCATCATCATACCCATAGACATAAGTATACTTGATATAAGTAAGTCAATAATAAGAAATGGTAAAAATATAACAAAAACGATTTCAAATGCCGTTTTTATTTCACTTATCATAAATGCTGGTATAAGTGTAATCATGCTTATATCTTCTGGTTTTTTCGGTTTAGAGTCGGATAGATTTATAAAAAGTTTTAAATCTTCTTTTCGCGTGTTATGAAGCATAAATTTTTTTAACGGTTCCTGTGCTCTTTTTATCGCTTCAACATCTGTAATTTGTTTGTTTAGATAAGGTTGTATTGCCTGGTTATTAATATCTTCAAAAACAGGTTTCATTACAAAAAAGGTTAAAAATAAAGCAAGAGCAATAATAACTTGATTTGGTGGAGATTGTGGAATTCCAAGTGCATGTCTTAAAAGAGATAGCACAATAACTATCCTTACAAAGGAAGTTAATGTTATAAGTATAGAAGGAGCTAAACTTAATATAGTAATCAAAAATAAGATTTTTAACGTTATGTCTAATTGATTAACCTGTGACAAAGTTTGACTAACTATATCTTGTTGAGCATATGAAATAGTAAACGTAAAAAGTAAAAGTAAAATACTTGTATTAATTATCTTTTTCATCGATTTCTTGGTTTTCTTTCCATTTTTCTATCAATTTTAAACCATTTTTATTATCAAATGTAAAGAGATAGTTATTACCCCTTATAGAAATAAGAACCACCCCTTTGTCTTTAGAAAAAAACTTTAAGTCTTCTAATTTTATTTTACCTTTTGGTGTAATAGCAAGTCTCTGTCCATATCTCATAAAAAAGAAATAAAAACCGTATATAAGACCTATTACAAATATAAACGATATTAGAAATTTTACTAAGCTATAATCCTCAAACAAGGTCTATGACCCGTACTCCATATTTATCGTTTATAACGACCATTTCACCAATTGCAAACGGCAGGCCATTTAAATATATATCCATATAATCTTCTACATTTTTGTCAAGTTTTATAATATCACCTTCCTTTAGTTTCAGTACTTCTGCAAATATTTTTTGAATTTTTCCTACCTCGACACTAATATGCATTGATATGTCTGAAAAAAAATCAAGGTCGAGGCTCTCAAAAGCCTCTTTTTTCGATGTATTTTCTTCAGTTTTTTCTTCCGGTTTTTCAAACTTTTCTATATTATCTATACTCACTACTATTTACCCCTTATGCTGTCTGTATTACAAATTCTGTAAAGTATACGTTTTTTACTCCGCCAAGAGGTAAGATTGCATTAACTCGTTTTATTATTTCTTCTTTTAAAAGTTCCATTCCCTCTGCTGTTTTTATTTCATCTGATGTTTTAGTTAAAAGCAATGTTGTAATTGCATCTTTAATCTGGGGAAGTCTTTTTTCTACTTCCATTTTTACCTTCTCAGATTCAAGTTCCAATACTATATCAACTTTTAAATATCTATCTGCATCTTTATCTGCAAGATTAACAACGAATGTTCCAAGGTCATACATTATGCCAAGTTTTTCGATAGAATTTACCTCTTTAACTACTTCTTCAGCTTTTTTTTCCTGAGATTTTTCATTTTTTGGTGCTAATAAAAATTTATAAGCTGCAAATCCTCCAGCTCCTCCTATAATAAGAAGTAAAATAAGGAGGATAAGAAGTTTCTTCTTACCTCCACCTTTTGATTCTTCTTGGTTCTTTTCTTGATTTTCCTCTGCCATTAAACTCCTCTTATTAAAAAGTTTTTTTTATTTATTTTATCGTTTTAAGTTCATAGTTTCCTGTAATACTTGGTCTGTAGTTGTTATTGTTCTTGCATTAGCTTGATATGCTCTTTGTGCAGATATCAAATTTATAAATTCTTGGGAGATATCTACGTTTGAAAGCTCTAAAAAGCCACCTCTGATTTTAGAAATAACCCCACCAGGAACTATAACAGGTGTGTATGTTTGACTATTAGGAAGATAAAGATTATTTCCTTTTCTAATAAGTATTTCTTTATCTTTAAAGGTTGCTATAGCTATACGTGCCCAGTCTCTAACCTGTCCATTGGAGTATACTCCTCTTACCAGACCATCTTCACTTACTGAAACAGACAACAGGTCCCCTTTACTATATCCATCCTGTTCTGCATAGAAAATAAAATCTGAAGCCAACTGTTTTACTTCTTGTATATTCAAAGTAAATTGAATAGGATTTCCGCCGGTATTTAAACTGGCTGAGTGAGGATTATCTGTAGATATTGGTTTTATACTGATTTTATCTGGCGGAATTTTATTAGTAGATGGAGTATTATCATAAGTTTTATATACGATGCTTAAGCCTTCACTTCCTCCACTTCCAGCAGATTGGGAGATTAAAATTTTACCATCATCATAACTGATACTTCCTACTATCTTATTGTTGTTATTTAAATCGATGATGTTACCATGTCCATCATCTATCCAATTTACAGATATTGTTCCATATTGACTGATAAAAATCGAACCTGGGAGAACAGGTGTATTTGTAAGATTGTATTGGCCTGTATCCGCATTTTCAGGTGCTGTTTCTGATTGGTCTGCATTTACACCATAACCTTGAACAGATTTAATCTGTCCTACTCCATTAAATTCTACAAGTAGTGAATCATATGTATTAGTATCTCCAGGTACAGTAAACTGAATAGGCTCATCATCTAAAAGCCCAAAAACTCTCCATTTGTTTGAATCTATGTGTATAAAGTAACTTTGAACTTCATGAGGCACACCTAAAGAATCATAAACTGTAATTGAGTTAACGTAGCTATAGGTGTTAGCGTCCGATGAATCAAATACATCTGATATTAATGGAGAAGATGCATCTAAATTTGTAGGCTCTTTAAGTGCTAATTTAGTGGTTACTTTGGGATCCATTGAATTTGGTATATTTATTTTACCAATAGCTCCTGCTATATTTCCATTTTCATCTAATTTCCAACCTTGAAGATACATACCATTTAGATTTATTAAATCTCCATTTGCATCTGTTCTAAACTGCCCAGCCCTTGTGTAATATCTTACTCCTTGCTTATCTTTGACCATAAAGAAACCTTCCCCATCAAGAGCAAGATCTGTAGCAACATTGGTATTTTTAAATGCCCCTTGTGTAAAGTTTTTTGTGGTACTTCCTACAAATGCTCCTCCACCGATTTCAATGTTCTTAGGAGAGTTATTTGCAAAAGTTGTTATGCTGTGAGTTACCAAATCTTCAAAATTTACTCTTTCTGATTTATATCCAATAGTATTAACGTTTGCTATGTTATCTGAGATTACAGAAAGCCACTCTTTATTTGCATTTAGTCCAGCACTTCCAGTATAGAAAGACTGAATCATAACATTAACCTCCTATTTTGGTTATTTTATCAATGTCTACTTTTTGATTGTCTATGAAAGCATATATTTTATCTTTGTCTTTTTCCACAGAATCTACAACACCCATTGAAAATATTTTAACAGGCACTTCGTCTTTTCCATTTTTGGCTTCTATATGTATTGTATAATAACCGTCTTTTAGTTTTGTGTTATCTATTTCAAATGGGTAGTCTTTATGTGCCTGAAGATTATTAAAGGTTTTGCTTTCTACTACATTTCCGTTTTCATCCAGTACACTAACAACTACTTTTTCGGCATTTTTTTCAAGGTTAAAAGAAACTTGAGATTTTCCATTTTTAACGTAAGTTTGATTCCCTTGGTAAACTACTTGTTTATTTATCAGATTTGAAGCATATAAAAGAGCATTTGTTTGATTTATTTCTTTTAAGAGTTTTACAGTTTTCTGGAAGTCATTCAGAACTTCCATTTGTCTGAGCTTTACAGTGTTATCAATAAATTGTGAGATATCTTTGGCTTGTAAAGGATCCTGCCACTGTAAATCTGCAAGGAGCACTTTTAAAAAGTCTTTATTTTCCATTTTAGAATTATCATAGTTTGCGTCAACTATCTTTGGCTCTTTAATTAAATCTGAACTAATCCCATTTAATGCCATATTTCTCTGCCTCCTGAATAATATTTTCGGCTAAATCTTTTAATTCCTTTATACTTTCATCAAGTGTTACTTTTTCGTTTAGGTCTTGTTTTATAAAGCTAACTATTTTTTCGTGATATTTCAAGGCAATATCCATTTTCGGGTTTGAACCTCTTTTATAAAGTCCTAAGTTAATCATATCTTCAGCTTCTTTGTATATTGCTTCTGTTTCGTTTATTATAGCCTGATATTTAATTACTTCTTTGGATACAAGTTGAGGGGTAAGCCTACTTATACTTTTTAAGATATCGATAGCTGGATATATTCTTTTATCGGCTATATCTCTGGAAAGAACTATATGACCGTCTAAGAAACTTATTGCAGAATCAGCTACCGGATCTGCACTGATATCATCTCCTTCTACTAAAACAGTATAAAAACCTGTAATACTTCCTTTTTTGAAGTTTCCTGCTATTTCTATAATTTTAGGTAGCAGGCTAAATACTGAAGGTGTGTATCCTTTAGTAGTAGGTGGCTCTCCTATTGTAAGGCCTATCTCTCTTTGAGCCATTGCAAGTCTTGTAAGGGAATCAAAGAGTAAGTTTACTTTTTTGTTTTGTTTAGCAAAATAAGTCGCTATAGCATTTGCAGTATGTGCTGCTCTTATTTTAGTTAAAGGTGGCTGGTCAGAAGTCGCCACTATTACAACAGATTTTTTTAAACCTTCTTCTCCAAGAGAGTCTTCAATAAATTCTCTAACTTCCCTACCTCTTTCCCCTATCAAAGCGATAATGTTTAAATCAGCTGTTGAATATTTAGCAATCATTCCTAAAAGTGTACTTTTTCCAACTCCTGCACCTGCAACTATACCAATTCTTTGACCAATGCCTAGAGTAAAAAGGCCATTTATGACACGAATTCCTGTGTCTAAAGGTGTGTTTATCCTTTCTCTTTCTAATGGATTTACCGGTTCTTGATACAAATCAATTCTGTCAAAAAGTTCTAATTTTTCGGAATTTAGTGGATTTCCGAATGGGTCTATTACTTTACCAATTAAATCGCTTCCTACTTTAACGTAAGGTAAGTATCCTTTTGTTCGAACACTACTTCCCACTTTAACACCAGTAGTATCTGTGAAAGACATAAGTAAAACTTTATTTTCTTTGAAACCTACTACCTGGGCTTCTATTTTGTTATCTATTTTACAAACATCTCCAATTGATACATCCGGGATTTGAGCTTCTATTAAAGGACCAACAACTGCCAAAACCTTTCCAACTACTTCGTATTTAGGTAGTGTTCTTAATCTCTCTTTTAAACTCATTTTTTATAGTTGCCATTTTTTCTCTAAATTTTGATTCTATACTGAAGTTTTTAAACTTTATTGTAAAATCTCCTTCTTTTACATCGCCTGCTTCCACTTTAAAAGGAAAATCCTTAAAATAAGGTAAAAGTTTTTCGTTTACTATTACTTTTAACACTTTTTCTTCTTCAAAGGAATTTATTATTTCCAATATCTTCTTTTTTAAAAAATCCACATTTTTAGGAGAAATATATAGTACGCATAGTATGTCTTCAAGGGAGTCTATGAGAATATCTGCTATTTTTATTTTTATTTTATCTATTTCATTTTTTAGGTTTGTTTCTATCTTTTCTATATAATCTTGTACTATGGCTTTCTTTTCAATTTCACACTCTGCTTTGAGCCTTTCTATGATATCCAGCAATTCCTTGTGTTTTTTTTCAAATTCTTCTTTTAATTTCTTTTCTGCTTCTTGCTGGCCCTTTTCAAAACCATCTTTAAATCCTTCATTATATTTTTCCTGGATTATTTTTTCTATTAATTTTTCATAATAACTTCTTATATCCTGGATACTTTCCTGCCCTTTTTCTTCTTTATCTTTTGATGGCTTTTCTGAAAACTCTTCTATGTTAAGCATGAATTAACCTTCTTTTAGCCATGCTTTTATCAAATTAGCAATAATTTCTGGATTTTCTTCTACTATTTTCATAAATTGAATGTATTCAGGCTCTTTTTCTATACCAACTTCTGTAGATTCCTGTTCTTTTGCCGCTGCCATTGCTGCTAATGTTTCAGGAGGTAAACCATATGTTCCTTCTGCTGTAACTGTTTTCTCTTTTTTCTTTGATTTTAGTATCAAAGCTATTAGAACAAGAAGTATAGCAAGGCCAAGTACTCCTATAACAGCTATGAGGATTATATCTTTTTTAGATAACTGCTGTGTAGTTGCTATTGTTTCTTGAGGTTTATTTTCAAATGGAACGCTTATTACTGTAACTTTATCTCCTCTTTTTGGGTCATATCCTATTGCACTTTTTATAAGTTCTTCGTATTGTTTTAATTCTTCTTTTGACCTTGGAATAAATTTATACGTAATATTACCATTTTTATCTTTTATTTTCTCATATTTACCGTCTATAAGAACACCTACACTTATTTTTTTGATTTTTAAAATTGGCTGGGTTTTATCTATTATGCTTTTAGAAACATCATAGTTTCTTGTTCTGTCTTCTTTTTTCTTCTCAAGTATGTATTTATCTTGTCCTAAATCCATTATAGGAGGAACATTTGTAGATGTACCTGGTGGCCCAAACTGATTTTTAGTTTTTGCTTTTTCTTCTTCTTTTATTCTCCTTTCACTAACAATAGCTGTTTTATCTGGGTCATAAATCTCATCCTTTTGTTTCATATGTCCTGTTTCCACATCTACAGTGGCTCTAACAACAACTTTTCCTGAACCTAAAGCTTTCGATAGCATCGATTGTAGGTTTCTTTCTATCTGTCTTTCCAGTTTTCTTTTGAGTTGTAGATTTTTGTCAGCTTTTGCTACTTCGTCATCGTCTAATATATCAGATAGGACTCTTCCTCTGTTATCAACAACAGTGACATTTTCTGGCTTTAATTTTGGAACAGACCGTGAAACTAAAAATACTATAGCTTTTACCTGTTCTGGTGTTAAATCTTTTCCTGGAGCTAATTTTACCAGAACCGAAGCTTTAGGTTCGTCTTCTTCTCGTTCGAATATTGATTCTTTTGGCATAGCTATATTAACTTTAGCATCCATTACTGCATCTATTTGTCTAATAGTTCTTTCTAATTCTCCTTCTAATGCTCGAATATAATTTATGTTTTCCTGAAACTGGGTTATCCCCATCTTGGGTTCTTCGAATATTTCAAACCCGACAGTGCTACCAGATGGAATACCTTTTGCTGCAAGTTTTAATCTTATATCATATACTTTGTCTTTAGGAACCAAGATTATACTTCCATTACCTTCTACTTTATAAGGTATTTTTTCTTCCTGTAAAACAGAGAGAACTTCTCCTGCATCTTCTGGACTTAGGTTTGTGTATAAAACTGCATATTCTTCTTTTGATAAAAAGGTAAAAAGTAAAAATCCAACTAAAGATAGAATAGCGATACCTATTAAAATTCCTGTTATATTTTTAGTATTTAGAAAGTTTCTTAAATTCTCTGGTAGTTTTTCTTTTATATTTTCCAGTGGCGATGCCAATATCTTAACCTCTAACTATACTTGCATTCTCATTATTTCTTGATAACTTTCGAGTGCCTTGTTTCTTATCTCAGTAATTAGTCTTAAAGATATTTCTGATTTTTCAATTGTATACAGTAGCTCATTTATATTATCTACTTTACCACTTTCTATCTTTTTCTCAGCTAATCTTGCCTGAACAAGGTCATTATTTACATCTTCAATAAAGTTTTTAAGAACGTCTGAAAAGTTTGAGTTTTTACTTTCTTCATTGTCAATTTTTAACCCAATATTTAAATGATTTATACTGTTTTCAACTCTCATTTTCTCTTACCTCATACCTTTAGTATGTCTATAGTTTTTAAAAGCATGTCTTTGTGTGTATTAAAAGCTGTTAAATTAGCTTCATAACTTCTTATTGCAGACATCATATCAACCATTTCTCTTAAAGGATCTACATTTGGTAGTTTAACATATCCGTTTTTATCAGCTAAAGGGTTATCTGGGTCATATTTTAATTTAAAAGGAGTTTTATCTTCTTCGATTTTTGCAACTTTAACTTTGTAAAGAGGCATACCACCTTCTCTATCCAATATACTTTCAAAGACAGGAACTTTTCTTCTATAGGGATGTCCGTTTTCATTTGTTGAATTTACATTGGCAATATTACTTGCAGCTAAATCTATCCTAATCTTCTCTGCTGACATTCCGCTAACTGAGACTTCTAATCCTTTAAAAAGCATTATTTACCTACCTCCCTGATATAGCGTATTTTAGTTTTGCTAAATCTTTTTTCATTATTTCAAGAAGGGTCTTATACATTACAGAACTTTCAGCAAGTTTTGCAAGTTCGTGCTCTATGTTTACCTTATTTTTATCATATCCAGAGTAAAAGCCATCATCAACTACTCTCAAAGCAATTTCATTTCCTATTTTAGGAGATATATGTCTTGGGTCTTCTACTTTGAGTTTAATGTTTGCATTCAATATTTTTTCAAAAACTAAATCTTTTGGTCTGTATCCTGGTGTATCTGCATTAGCTATATTACTCTGGATAATTTTAGTCCTTTCTAAAAAATACGTGGCTTTTTCTGCAATTTCATCTATATTATTCCAGAGCTGACTCATTTTTAGCCCTCCTTTCCAATTTCCAGTCTTCATAAATATTTTTAGCTAAAACTGCCCACCTCGTATTACAGTTTTTAATTTTTTCATACACTTTATCCACATTACTTGTAGCATTTGTTCTAATTATTCCTATTAAAAGCCAGCTATTTATATTACAGTCCTCTTTATACTTTTCGGCTATTTTGGAAATTACTTGAAGCACTTTTTCATACTGCCCTTGATATATCAGCTTATCTACCATTAGCTCTAAGACTTTTTTATAAAAAGCATCTTTGTTGTATTTATTTAGAACTATATCTAAATTACTTTTTATCAGATCATATGCTTCTTGTACTTTATTATTTAGAAGATAATAAAAGGCCAAAATCAGGTATTTTTCCTTATTATTGCAAGTGGATAGGTAATTTAAATAGTTAGCTATTTTATCAGCCTGATTAAGCATAACCAAATCTTTTAACAAGATTATGTAGTAAGTACAGTTTTTAAGTTTCGTTGACTTAAGGGTTTCGATTGATTTTTTGTATTTAGATACTCGGTAATAGGCTTTAGCAAGAAGTATTTTTAGATTTTCATCTTTGTATTTTTTCACCAGTCTTTTTAGTAAATCAATGTTTTGGTTTTTAGGACATTTTTCAAGAATTTTTGAAAGTTTAACTAAATAGTCTTTATCAAATACTTCTATGAAGAATTTTTTGTTTGATGTATAAAGCAGGCATACCCGTGCAGGTTTTATCTTCAGCAGTTTATCTTTCCAAAGCCATCTGAAGTACTCTTTTTCTTCATAGGAAAGTCTATCAACTTCTAAGATGGAAAGTTCCCAGCTTAATTTCTTATATAAAAAATCAGAATTATATTTAAAGACTATGTTTCCAAAGTCAGCAAGTGCATATCTTCCAAGTCTGGAATTTCTGTTGGTTATTAAAGTCAGAACTACGAACTTAAGGGGATTTTTTAAGTCTTTATCATCTGAATTTTCTACTCTTCTCTTAACCTCAGGGATATCCATGTACCCGATTATTTTTAATTTTGCTATGGTGGCTTCTTTTGTTCCCTTATAATCAGTTGCAAGGTAGTAATAATGATTGAAAGCTGAAGAAAAATCTTTTTGTTTTATATCTATGTCACCTAACCTTAATATGGATTTTCTGATAATTTCCAGGTCTTGTGTTATGCTTACAATTCTTCTAAAGAGCTGTTTTGCAAAGTTGTATTTTTTTATACGATACATATTCTCAGCTACGATGTAATAAAACTCTGGGTTTTCTATTAGATAAGCTTCATTTTCTTTGTACGTTTTATACAGGTATTTATAAGCTTCGTTGTACTTTTTTTGTTTAAAAAGATATAGACCTTTAAGAAAAACTATTTCTGGATTTTCTTCGTGTTTAAAAAGATCTTTAAGACTTAATTTTATTGCATATCTTGTTATTATATCCAACTTGTTAAACCATATGCTTGTCCTTAATATTCCTATTAACGATTTAAAGTATTTGTTTTTATCATTTGTTATAAATAGGGATGTTTTATAGTAAAACATAGCTCGTTCATAGAACCCCCATATCTCAAAAAGATATCCTTTGGTGTAGTAGTAGTTCCAACCTACTTTCTTTTTAGAAGATAGATAAATATTAAGCAAGTAATCTGCATAAGTTAAATACTTTTTTATTCCTGTTTTCCTTGCAATACTGATATAAACCTTAGCCAGTAGAAATGTAGCTGGAACATAGTACGGGTCCTTTTTATTGGATGTCAATTTGTAAAGTACATCTAAAGCTGAATAGTAAGATTTAAGTCTGTAGTATTTAAGAGCTTCTTGATACAGTTTTTTTGATATTTGTGCCTTTTCTGAAGGTATAGAAGCTTGTTTTTCATTGGCAAAACTACAAAAAGTAATAATTAGAACTAAATAGATTATTACTGATTTAAGCCTTAACATTTATCGCTCTGTAATTTTCCTTTTTGTAAGCCTTATCTCTTTTATCCTTAAATTCCACCTTAAAATCTTTAAAACCAGCTTCAGAAATTATATTTTCTATGTCTGTTTTTATATTAGCAATATTATTCAGATTATTAGATGTTATTGTAAGGTTAAATCTATTGTTTACCAGCGAAGCTTTCAAAATTGTATTTTCAATTGCTATTTTCATGTTTATTATTCGCTTGATTTGATTATTATTATTCATACGTTGTTTTGTATAAGGTTCTTTTGCTTCTGTTACATAGCTGTCATATGATTGAGAAAAATCTGTATTATCATTTTTATAACTCGTTTCGTAAGAAATATTCCCTGTTAAATCAGTATCGGTATCTCTGTTTACAGGATTTTCTTCAGCTTTAGTTGTGTAATATTGGTGATTTAGAAGGTTATTATATTCAGGAATTTCAGTGTCTGTATTATGATTTAAACTTTGTTTCTCAATTTCTCTTGAATATAAGTTCTGGTTATTTTTAGAGATTATATCTTGTCTATGTGTTTTGCTTTTAGATTTAGATAGGTTCGATTTACCTTTTTTCTCTTCTACAAAATGCATACTGCTGTTGGTGTTTTGCGTAATTTGTGGATTATAACTTATCTGTTTTTGGTTAATATAGTTGGCATTATTGAGGGGTATAGGACTATCTTCTCTGATATTGAGTTTTTCGTGTTTATGTGAATGTGAACTATTTAGTCCATTAAAAGTTTTTTTATTGGTTTTATTGCTGGTGTTAAGGTTTACTGCTGTTTTGATTTTAAGTATTTTCGCATAGTTTTTGTTTAAGTTAATAGATTTATAGTTAAAGTTTTGGGTAAAATTATTAAACTGCAAATAAACAAGTTCTTTGTTTGTAGTAATTAAGTTATTATTGTTATCTGTAGATAGGAATTTATTTTTATGTTTAGCTAAAGTTTTAGGATACTTATTTTTAATAGTATTGGCATTATTAGTATCGGTAGAATTATTATATTTTGAAAGCTTAATTTGATGTTTATGCCATGAATAGGTCTTGGCTAATTTATTTTTTAATTTCAGAGAGTTATCAAAATGTTTGAAATTTAAGATAGTAGGTTTCTTAACCTTGTTAGAATGTGAAATATTTAGGTCAGTATCAACTTCTTTATGATTTTTACTGTCAATATTAGGGTTTGCCACTGTTTTAATTGTTTTGACATTGTTTTTATGTAAACTCTCGTTGGTAGGTTTAAAGTTTTTAGTAAAGTTGTTTTTTTGCTTTTTACTAGATAGTAAATAAACAGGTTTTTTGTTTGTGGTAAATAAGCTATCATCCATGTTGAATGTTTTGTTTTTAAGTTCTGCTTCATTTGGATTAGCTAAAGTTTTATGATGCTTGTTTTCAACAGTATTGGCATTATTAGCAATAATGAGGTTGCTGTATTTTGAAAGCTTAATTTGATGTTTATCCCATAAATTAGCTTTAGATAGTTTGTTTTTTAAATTTATCAAATTATTAAGATATTTTAAGTTTAAGATAGGATGTTCATTAACTTTATTTAAACGCGAAATGTTTAAGTTTTTATTAGTTTTTTTATAATCTTTGTTGCTAGTGTGAGGGTTCGCTACTGTCTTTAATTTAGGTGTTAAGCTGCTGCTTAAAGGATATAATTTCTTCAAATTACTTTTACTGTTCTCAATAAGAATTTTTCTTTTTGATTTTATCCTGGTATCTTTAGTATGGAAGTAATCATCTGTTTTAAATATCAGTTGTCTTTTTTGCTTTATGGGTGAATTTTCGTTATTTATTTTTATAGAACTTCTTTCTTGATTAAAAAGTTTTTTTTGTTCTAAGAATTTTATAGTATTGGTTGTATTTAGGTGTTTTAAGTTTAAATTTTTATTTTTAATGTTTTTACCTATTAAAAGTTTGTTTAAAATTGTTTCAAATGATGTGTTTTTAAGAATAATACCATTAAGTTTGGCTACTTTTTTCTCACTGTGGAAGAATAACTTATCAAAAAGCTGCTGTTTTTTATTTGCCTGTAATAGCATATTTAATTTCTCCTTATAATAAGGATACCAGTATTTTCGGAATTTTCAAACTAAAAGTTTAAGATGTTTTTTCATTTTCTTTATACCCTGTGATTTTAACTGTGAAATTCTACCGGGAGAAATGCCTAATATTTGGGATATTTCTTTTAAGTCCTTTTCTTCAAAAAATATCATTTGTAGAACTTTTTTCTCGTTTTCTGTTAAATTTTCCATTATACTTTGAAGCTTTTCCCTTATTTCTACTTTTTCTGCGTATTCTTCTGGAGTTTCTATATCTGACCTCAGGGTATCTAATATTTTAATATCTTCTGCACCATTTATAGCTTTTTCTATGCTTAGAAAGATTGCTGAATTTGAAATGGGTATTTCCATTTGTTCATCAATTGGTTTTTCATCTTTTTTGATTTTATCTCTTATTCCTCTTGGGACAATATCAAGGCTTCTTAGATAATCGAGGATTTCTCCTCTTATTCTTATATATGCATACGTAGAAAATTTTGCTTTTTCTTTATCATATTTATCAAGTGCTTTCATTAATCCTATAACACCTACATTTACAAGTTCATCAAAGTCTATTTCTCCTTTTGGTAACCTATAGTATATTTTACTTGCCACCTTTTTAATCAAATTTAAATTTTCTAAAACAATCCTATCCTTTTCTTCTTTCGACAGTTGCTGCATTTTATCCTTTTATTAAATTTATTAATCTTTCCCAGAAGTTTGGTTTTATATCCTCGACTTTTTCTCCAACTTCTTTAGCTGCTAAATTTTTTATATATTGAGAGAACGGATCAGATGGGTAAGAGTGAGCTACTAATTTTTGTTCTTTTATTGCCTTATTTACAGTCTTAGAAAACGGTATCCAGCCATAAAATTCAAAATCTTTATTTAAGAACTTATTAAAGGATGCCTTTAACCTGTCATAAACCTCTAAAGCTTCATTTTTGTTCTTACACATATTTATTATCAGTTTAAAGTTCGAGTAGTAATATACTTTATAAATAGATTTTATTAAAGCGTAGGCATCTAAATAGGCTGTAGGTTCTGGCGTTGTTATAATGTAACTTCTATTTGATGCTCTTATAAAGGCTGAAACCTTATTATCAATTCCTGCAGATGTATCTATAATTAGATAATCATATTTAGCTGAGAACTCTGCAAGGTCATTTATTATTTTAGATATCAGTATTCCATCTAAATCATCTATCGATTCAATACCAGAAAAACCAGGCAAAATATCTATATTAAATTTACTTACAACAATATCTTCCAATTTTTTTCCGTTTATAAGATTTTTTATATTGTTGGTTGGTTTTATATTGAGTATAGTATGAATATCGGCCATTCCCATATCTGCATCTATTAAAAGTACTTTTTTATTGAAGGTATTAGATAGATGGTATGCAAAGTTTACAGCAAATGTTGTTTTACCTACTCCTCCTTTTCCTGATGAAACAGCTATAAATTTTGTATTTTTTTCTACATTTCTCTTATTTACAAGTTCTATTAATTTTTTAGCTTGCTCATTCATGCATTTCCTCTAAGAAGTAAGAAGCCAGTAATTTAGGAGTTAAAATTTTTATATCCTCAGGAACTCTTTGACCAACGCTTATATAAGTTACAGGTAACTTGGTTTTCATAGCTAAATTTACTATCAGGCTTGGATTTGATGATTCATCTATTTTAGTA
The DNA here is from genome assembly GCA_964516095.1 of uncultured Aquificales bacterium. GTDB lineage: Bacteria > Aquificota > Aquificia > Aquificales > Hydrogenothermaceae > Hydrogenothermus. Next base: position 24,814 of record CAZEYS010000005.1, on the reverse strand, counting down.
AAAAGCAAGTATCTTACAGGAAAATAAGATTTATACTTGTTTACCACATTAATAGCTTCTGTATAAGAATAGTTACAACTTATTGTTAAAATACAGTCAAGCCATTCCATTCCACCTTTTAGTATCTCTTTAATCTCCGCAAGCCTCCATGAGTCATAATGACTTCTCCCTACCGTATCGATAAGTACCACATCCATATTAGAAAGTTCCAACAGAGTTTTTCTCAAATTTTTATAATCACTTAGCGTATAAAAAGGTATATTAAGTACATTTGCATAAAATCTTGCTTGCTCAACTGCACCTACTTTAAAAGTATCGGTTGATATCACTCCTACTTTTAGGTTTTTATTTAAAATAAAGTCAGAGGCTATTTTAAATAAATTTGTTGTTTTTCCAACTCCTGTAGGTCCTACGAATGTCAGTACTTTAAATTTACTTTCATCTGCTGATAAATCGAAATTGTTAAAGAAGGATATATTCTCTTTAAAACCATTGATTAATGCTTCTTCAAAAGTAGAAAATGTAAGGTCTAATTTGTTTGTATCTATATCCAGTCCACAACTTGAACGTACAATTTCTTTTGCGTATTCAGGTTCTACTCCTTTTTTTATTAGCATATGGATTAAATCTATAGATTCGCCTGTAAATTCTTCTAAATCCAACTCTGAAGATGCTTTATAAACATCACATTCAGGTACCTCAATAGGTTGATATACCATCTTTATTTTTTCTTCTATCATTTCTTCAACTTTAGATAAGAGTTCATCAAAATTAATCTCAGGAGTTTGTTTTTGAACTTCTTCTTGTTTTTCTACAAACAGTTTAAATTTTTTCTTTTTTCTAAATGGAAACCACCAGCTTTTCTCTACTATTTCCTCATAATGAAGTATTTTGACGTTTTCTCCAAGTTCTTCTTTTGCCTTATATATAAGCTCTTGAAGGTTTTCTCCTTCGTATATCTTTACTTCACTATTATTGGTTTGCATCTATAGAACCTACTATTTCTACTTTAATTTTTGGGTCTATTTCACTATACGACAAAACTACAAAGTTTGGCAAGTAAGGCTCTATTAATTGTTTTACGTATCTTCTTATTGCTGGGGATGTAAGCAGTACAGGTGTTGCCTGATTCATTATAAATTTTTCGGCTGACTGGCTTAATTTCATTACTAAATTCTGAACAAAAACAGGATCTAAAGGTGGCAGTTCTCCTTCTCCTTCTTTAACTTTTTCCATAATATAGTTTTCTGTTTCTGGAGAAAGTACAACTGCAAAAAGTTTTCCATTTTTTGCATATTTAGAAGATATAATCTTTTTAAGAGATTGTCTTACAAACTCAGTGAGTATTTCAGGGTCATTTGTTTTAACTATATTGTCAGATAAAGTTTCGACTATAGTCAGGATGTCCCGGATAGGTATGTTTTCTTTCAGTAAATTTTGCAGAACTCTATGAAGTATGTTTAAAGGCACCTGTTCAGGAACGATTTCTTTTATTATAGGATATTTTTTAGCCACAGATTCTACAATCTCTTTTGTCTCGGCTCTTCCAAGTATTTCATGGGCATGGTTTTTAATTACTTCAGATAGATGAGTTATTATAACTGTTGGAATATCTACAACTGTGTATCCAAGCATTTTTGCTTTATCTTTTAGCTCTGGTTTAATCCAGTATGCATCAAGTCCAAAAGCTGGATCTTTGGTTTTTATTCCTTCTATTGGGCCTTTTGTGTTTCCGGTATCTATTGCAAGTAAATGGTCAGGGACAACCTCTCCTCGCGCAACTTCTACATCTTTTATAAGAATTCTGTATTCTCCTGGTTTTAGTTCTAGATTATCCTTTATATGAATAAGTGGAATGATAATTCCCAATTCTTTAGTTAGTTGTTTTCTCAATGATTTTATTCTTTTTATTATTTGTCCATCTTTAGACTCATCAACATAAGGAATTAACCCGTAACCTATTTCAAATGTTATCATTTCAGGTTGTACTATAAATTCTTCTTCTGTTTCTTCTTTATCTTTTGATTCCTTCAGAAGCTCTCGTGCTTTTTCTTCTTCTTCTTGTATTTTCTTTTCTTCAGCTGTTTTTTGCATTATATATCCAGTTAAGGCTAAAAGTGATCCTAAAATAAAAAATGGTATAGTAGGCATTCCTGGTACAATTCCCATTATAAATAGTGCAACTGCAGCCATATATAATGCTTTAGGAAAAGATGTTAGCTCTTTAACTATCTCATAACCTAAATTTTCCTTAGCTACTGCCCGGGTAACCATTAAACCTGCAGCTGTTGAAGTTATCAATGAAGGGATTTGACTTACAAGACCATCTCCAACTGTTAGTATTGTGAAAGTCTTTAGAGCAGATTTGATATCCATATGATGTTGTAAAACGCCGATGGCTATTCCACCTATAATGTTTATTAATGTAATTATAATTCCAGCAATGGCATCTCCTCTTATAAATTTACTGGCACCATCCATAGCTCCATAAAAGTCTGCTTCCTTCTGGATTTGTTCTCTCCTTCGCTGGGCTTCTTTCTCATCAATAATTCCAGCATTTAAATCTGCATCAATTGCCATTTGTTTACCAGGTAGAGCATCAAGTGTAAATCTTGCTGCAACTTCTGATATTCTTTCTGTACCTTTAGTTATAACAATAAAGTTAATAGTTACAAGGATTATAAAAACTATAATACCTACAATGTAGTTGCCTCCAACAACAAATTCTCCAAATGCTTTTATTACCTGACCTGCTGCATCTGGACCTTCATGACCATGTAGTAAAATCCTTCTAGTAGTTGCAACATTTAGTGATAAACGAAAAAGGGTTGCCAGCAATAGTAAAGAAGGAAATGATGAGAGCTGTAGAGGATTATTTATATAAATGGTAGTCATTAATATAACCAGCGAAAATGTTATACTTGCAGTTAAAAGAATATCAAGTAAAAATGGAGGAACTGGTAAAACCATTGCCCCCAGGATAGCCAGGAGCAGTACAATTACGATAATATCTGAGTGTTTTTGGATTTTATTGAAAAATATAAAAAGGGTTTCAGACATTACTTACCACCAGAATATCTGGTATATGCTTTGATAGCGTTTTTTATATATTCTTGAAGGCCCAGAGCATCTTTTTCAGACAGCTTTTCTGCTATACTCATATCAAACATATCTATATATATTTTACTTGAAAAACTACTATTAAATAAACCTTTTGGAATTGTTTTTCTGAATTCTTTCAAAATCATTTTTAAAAACATTGCTTCAAATTTTTTTGCAACATCGTCAATATTTTTTTTAGCGCTAATTTTTTGAACATCCCAATATGGAACTATTGCTGGTTTTATTTTCATAGTATTCCTCACATTACTTTAATTTTAGCATGAATTTTGCCAGCTTTTTTTATAGCCTGTATAATAGCAATTAAATCACGTGGTGAAACTCCAACTTCGTTTAAAACATCTACAAGGTCTTTTAGTGTTGGAGATTTTAAACCGAAAATTCTTCCACTCTCTTCGACTACTGTAGTTTGCATTTGCTGTGTAACGGCCGTTTGACCTCCTGATAATGGTGGAGGTTGGGAAATTAGGGGTTTTTTCACAACTTCTACATATATGTTTCCATGAGACACATAAATAGGTGTATCCAATTTAATCTCACCGCTCATTATTACAGTTCCAGTTCTTTCGTCTATAACGATAACAGGTTCATTGTCTACTCTAATTCTTAAGTTTAGTATCTGTGACAAAAATGCAACCTTATCCTTTACATTCGGTGGAATATTGACCTTTACAGTTGATACATCTATTGCTTTTGCTATGTTCTTTTTAAAATACTCATTTATCACCCTTTCTATCTGTGTTGCTTCATCAAAGTCTGGATTTTTTAAAGTTAAGATTATTTGTTTTTGATTTTCAAAAGAAAATGGTAGGTCAAGTTCTACTATTCCACCATTAACTACTATTCCTGCTGTTGGAAAGTTTTTTTGTATTTTTCCTCCTTTGTTAGATTCAGAAAAACCTCCTCCTATAGAAACAGGTCCTTGAGCAAATGCATAAACTTTACCATCAGGTCCTCTTAAAGGAGTTCTTATTAAAATACCGTTTCCTATACTTTTGGCATCCCCTAATGAACTTACATGAACGTCAAATCTCATTCCACTTTTAGCAAAAGGTGGAAGTGTGGCTGTAACTATAACAGCTGCAGCATTCTTAGTTCTTACTTGTCCAGGGTCTATATAAACTCCCATTTTTTTAAGCATATTTGCTACACTTAAAAGAGTGAATCTGCTTGTTGTTCCATCGCCAGTTCCATTCAATCCAACAACAATACCATAACCTACCAGATAGTTACCTCTAACACCTACAACATTTACTTCATCTTTAATTTTTACTATATTCCCTGCAAATGAATTTGCATATATTAAAAATCCGAATATTAGCGATAAAAGTATTTTCATGCTATACCTCTAAAAAGGCCATATTTTTGCAAGAAATCTTGCAAGCCAACCTGGTTTTTGATGGTCAGCTATATAGCCGTGGCCATTGTACTCTATATACATGTCTGAAATCCTTGAAGAATAAACAGAGTTATCCTGTTCTATATAAGTTGGTTTAACTATTCCTGATATTCTCAATACCTGCTCGTCATCATTTATTCTTATTATTTTTTTTCCAACAACAAATAAGTTTCCATTTGGATACACTTTAACAACCCTTGCAGTGATAGTGGCCACTAACTTTGCATTTCTTTTAGTACTTCCAGAACCTTTGAACTTATCTGAGGAACCTGCTGTTACACCTGCAATTGGGGTTTTGTTTATCAAATCTTTTCCCATAAGTTTCGGTGATGGAAAGTCAAAATTAATCTTGTCATCTTTACTTGCAGCACTTTGGGCACTTCCCTGTCCGGAGATATTTTCAACAACTTTGATTGTTATAGTATCTCCTACTCGGAATGCTTTATCATCTGAAAAAAGGTTATCATAACCTGTATACAAAGAACCAGGTGAAGTTTTTATATTTTCCTCTACTATTTCTGGTGGCTTAGGATTAAATGGTTTAAGTGCACGTTCTTTCTCAGAACATGAAAAGATGTAAAAACTTATGAAAATAATGGAGCTTATCTTAAGCCAGATACGAATTTTACTCGATTCTGTCCAATTACTCTGCATAATATCACCTTTCCAGAGGATAAATTCCTAACCTTAATAAGGTCACCAAGTTGTCCATTTTCTAAAGCTCTACCTAGTAATTTTATTTTAAAACTTCCTCTTTGAAAAACAACCTCTACATTGGTATTCCTTTTTACAATAAAGTTTTTCTGTATATATTTTTCTTTTATAGGCTCATTTGCTTTTATGGAAAATTTGACCTTTCTTCCTATCACTTCATTAACATTGGTAAAATATCTTTCGTCTTTTTTTATCTTAACTTTACTTAACTTAACATCATAAACTGATATTACACTTCCTTTAGGAATGTATCTTTTTGCCACAACTACCTTTTTTACAGGGTAGTACTTTACACTTGCCGAAATTTTTCTTCTGTTTATAAAAATGTCAAAGTAGATATAACTATTGGTTTGTCCTTTAGGAGAAATGGTTATTTTTGGTTTTCCGACAACATCTATGCTTACTTTTGATGTTCTTATTTCTTCTATATCAAGGTTTTTATATCTACTTTTGATGTAATTTTTTAAAATTTGCTTTATGAAATCTTCATTTATTCTGGTCTTATTAAGAACCACAATAGTATACTTACCATTGATTATAACATTGGTTGTGTCAATGTAGTTTTGCTTTAAAGCATTCAAAACATCATTTTTGGTTATTCTATCTTTATCTGCATAAATGGTTTTTACCTTTATAGAGGATATGTACTTTTTTAGATTTTTATTTTGGGAGCTGACCGTGGCTATATCTTTAATGTAAACATCTCGAGAATTTACATATACTATGTCTTTTAAGTTAAGCCCAGTTTTTACAGTATTTGCAAAAGAAGAGAATATTAGTATAAAAACAAAGGCAACACTAAGATTTAAGTGTCGCCACAGTTCTAAGCATTTCATCTGCAGTTGTAATACCTTTAGAATTCATCTCATATGCTCTTTGGGCAACAATAAGATTTACCATCTCTTCAACAATGTTGACATTTGATGCCTCTAAAAATCCTTGTGCAAGTTTACCAAATCCATCTGTATTTGGGTCTCCCTCAATAGGTTCTCCAGATGCATCTGTTTGCTTAAATAGGTTTTGTCCTATAGCCTGAAGACCAGGAGGATTTATAAATCTATATAGTTTTATCTGTCCTAATTCTTCTGTAGTTTGAACTCCTCCTTCATTCCTAACTGCGTATACATTTCCATTTTCACTTATATTTATACTTATTAAAGTTTCGGGAGCCGTAACTTGAATGTTGGGACTCAATCTATACCCTTCAGGTGTTACAATGTATCCTTGATCATCAATCTGAAAATCACCAGCTCTGGTGTATGCTTCACCTCCACCAGGTAGTTCAATTTTAAAAAATCCTTTCCCTTGAATTGCTATGTCTAATGGTCTGTCTGTTTTCATTAAGCTTCCTTGAGAAAATGACTTAGCCACATCTGATAGTTTAACTCCCAATCCAACTTGCATACCTGTTGGCACTCTTGTTTCTGTAGAACTCATAACTCCTGGGTCTTTTAAATTCTGGTATATCAGGTCTTCAAAGTTTGCCCTGCTTTTTTTAAATCCTACTGTGTTAACGTTTGCAATATTGTGAGATATTACATCTAAATTTAACTGCTGAGCTTCCATTCCACTTGCAGATGTCCATAGAGCTCTAATCATTTTTATTCCTCCTTTTATGCTCTTCCTATTTCGTTACTCTTTTGGGCTAAGTTATCTAAACTTCTCATTAAGTTTCCATACATTTCCATTCTTCTTTGGGCATTTATAAGATCAACCATTGCTTTAATGGGATTTACATTAGAGTTTTCTAAAAATCCCTGATATATCTTGAATTCTGGATTTGTTTGTCTTCCTTGGGGCTGGTAATAGGAATTTCCTAAATGTTTTACTTTTTCATAATTTACAACAGAAAGTTTTGCTACTAACGTTCCTTGTTGAAAAATGCTTCCATCCTGAGATATTTGTATATTTTTTGACGAATCTATTTTTATAGGATTTGCATTTGTATCTAAAACTTGATTTCCATTAGCATCCACAAGATATCCATCTTGGTTAACAAAAAAGTGTCCATTTCTTGTAAGAACAATCTGGTTTTTTACCAAAATTTGAAAAAAGCCTTCTCCGTCTATAGCTACATCAAATGGACTGTCTGTTTTCCTTAAACTTCCCTGAGAAAGTATAACTGGTGTATCTTCAAATCTGGGGAAAACAAATAATTCTTTGGACTGACCAGGATTATCAGGAATTTTTTGACTCATCTCTTTTAAAATCATCTTTTTAAATCCAGGGGTATCTACATTTGCCAGGTTATTAGTTACTGTATCAAGTTGTTCAAGGGCTCTTTCACCACCTGATGCCAGTACATATATAGGTTGAAAATTTACAGCCATTTAAAATTTTCCACCTTTTTCTAAAAGTAATTTAATTCTCTCTTCCACAGTTATTATGCTTGTAATTTTTATACCAAAATTATTTTCGACAGTATAAAGCTCACCTTTAGCGATTGGTTTTCCATTTATTTTTATATCTATCGGTTCATCTATATATCTGTCCAGCTCAAAAACGGTATTAGGGTTTAGTTTAAGTAAATCTTCAAGTGGCAGGTTTCTTCCTCCTATTTCTACACTTATTTCTAAAGGAATATCTAATAAAAGTTCTAATTTTTCATCTTTAGGTAAATTTAAATCTTCCTCAGTTGACGTTCCTTGATTTTCTTCCTGTGATTGCTGTTTTAGAGCCTCTTCCCATTGTTTGGCAAGTTCTTCCTGGTCTTCTGGAGTGGTTTCTTCTTGCTGCTCTTGAGCTTGTTCTTGTTGTTGTTTTAAAGCCTCTTCCCACTGCTTGGCAAGTTCTTCTTGATCTAAGTTTTCATTTTCTTGTTGCTGATTATTGTTTTCTTCACTCATTTTCCTCTTCCTTTAGAACTTTTTCAATTCTTACAGCAAATTTATTTTTTAGTTTACCTAATTTCCCTAAAAATTTAGGTTTATCCTGAACATATACACTTAATAAATTTTCGGTAGAAACTTCTGTTTCTAAAGTAGTTCCCTCTTTCCAGCTTAAAATATCCCTTACCTTGTACTTGGTTTTTAGTAGCTCAACCCACATATAAACGTTAGTTTTTCTGAGCTTTTCAAGTAAAAGACTTTTCCATGCAATATCTTCTTCTATCTGAGCTATTTCTGAATAGATAAAGTCCTTTATCGGTAGAAAAGTACTCTGGGGAAAACAGAAGAAAAATGGGGATTCAAATCCATCTATATCAACAGAAAGCTCTACAATTATAACCTTTTCACTTGGAGATACGATTCTTGCTAAATTTGGATTAAGTTCTATCGATTTCATTTCAACTTTTATAGGGAATATAGGTTCCCAGACCTTTTCAAAGGTTTGTAGTATCCTATTTATAAAGTCTTTGACTATTCTAAGTTCTAATTTTGTAAACTCTCTGCCTTCTACTTTAAAAGGTTTTGGAGGACCTCCAAATAGTACACTTATAACAGTGAAGACAAGTCTTGAATCTAACACCAATAATGAGTTTTCCTTAAGAGGTTTCATGGATATTATGGTATAACTGGCAGGTAACGGAATTTTTAACATAAAATCATTAAAGCGTGTAATGTATATATCATTCACAGATACCATATTTATCTGAGGAATTAGAGACCTTATTTCTTCTCTAAAGAGTTTTGTCCATTTTGTAAAGATAAATTGAAGACCAGGAAGACCACCTTTTTTTATATGCTCTACTTTTGAAAAATCAAAAGGTTTTACTGGAGACTTATCCTCTTCCTCTTTTTTTTCTTCTCCACCTCCAAGAAGAGCATCTATTTCTTCCTGGGATAAGAAATCTTCAGACACCTTGGCCTCCTATTTTAAATCATTTCTTCTCCACTACCGTACTCTATAACACCTTTTTCGATTAATTCTTTTATAACTGTAATTACTTTTTTGCGGGCATTTTCTACATCTGATTTTTTAACAGGTCCAAGAAGCTCCATATCTTCCAGGAACATCTGTGCAGCTCTTTTAGACATATTGTTGAGGAATTTATTAAGTATCTCCTCAGGGGCACCTTTTAGTGCCAGTAAAAGGTCATTTTTATCAACAGATTTTAGTATCTCCATGATATCTCTGTCTGTAAGTTTAGCAATATCTTCAAATTTAAACATTCTTTCTTCAATTTCTGCAGCAAGTCTTTTATCTTCTTTTTCAAGTTCTTCAAGTATCTCTGTTTGTATATCTTTAGGCAAAGCGTTTACGATTTCTGCCGCTATATCTATACCACTCAACGTTTCCTCTTCACCAGCTCCGATTGTTAAAAGTTCTTCTTCTAATGTTTCAGCAACAGTTTTAATCATATGGGATGATATTTTTTCAAGCATTGCAATTCTTTTTATAACTTCTTCTCTTAAATTTGTAACTCCAAGACGTTTTGGAAGATACTGGATAATTTCAGCTGCTTTCTGAGGACTTAATTGAGATAAAATAAGTGCTATAACCTGTGGATGCTCATTTTGAAGTAAGTTAGCTATAACTTTAGGATCTAACTTCTCCAGTTCTTTAAATATTGCCTTTCCTTCTTCTACTCCAAGAGCTTCACCAAATAGTTTTTCTATTTTTTCTGGAGGTAAGATTTCTTCAAGTATTTTTCTTATATTTTCAGGTGCAACTTTTAAAGGAGCCATATTTTTTATTTGTTCTATAGCCTCTTTTAATATCTGTTTTATAGTCTCTTTATCAGGAGGCTCCATAGAAACAATTTGCTTTACTATCTTTTCTATTTCTGTATCTTTTAAGTGTTTAAAAATTTTTGCTGTTTTATCTTCTGGTAAAAGTGATATTAAAATGGCAACCTTTTTTACACCATTAATCTTACTATTTTTATTATTCTTTCCATTTGGTGGCATTATATTACCTTAATTATTTCTTGGAAATTGCATCCCAGACCTTCTCTATTTTTTCTTTTAACGTCTCTGCTGTAAATGGTTTTACAACATAGTTATTTACACCAGCTTTTATAGCTGCTAATACGTTTTCTTTTTTTGCTTCTGCTGTCACCATCAAAACTGGTAAATGTTTTAATTCTGGGTCTTTTCTTATTTCCTGTACAAGCTCTAAACCTGTCATATTTGGCATATTCCAGTCCGTTATAACAAGGTCGTATTTATTACTTTTTAACTTTGCCAGAGCATCTTTACTATCTTCTGCTTCATCAATATGTTTATATCCAAGTTGTTCAAGTAAACTTCTTATAATTCTTCTCATTGTTGCCATATCATCAACTATTAAAAACCTCGTTTCTGGTGGTGGTAACGCCATTTATACCTCCTTTACTTTTTTATAGCATATTTGTGTACAAGTTTTAATAAGTCAGGTGCATCAAATTTAACAAGATGTGCATCAGCATTAACCATTTTAGCTTTATCCACTGTAGCTTTATCACTTAAAGATGTATTTATTATAACAGGAATTTTGGAAAATTCGGGATGCTGTTTAACCTTTTTGGTAAATGTTAACCCATCCATACCAGGCATTTCTATATCAGATACTATGAGCTGTATTTTATCAGTTATATCTACTCCTTCTGCTTTTGCCTCTTCAAGAAGTTTTTCAAGTATCTGTAGTCCCTCGATTCCATTTTGGGCTTCTATGACCTCATGTCCATCTTTTTCGAGAATTCCCCTTATTATTCTCCTTGCAACAGGAGAATCATCCAAAACAAGTATTTTAAATCTTCCTTTTCTTTCAACTTCTTCCTCTGGAACTTCATCAGATACTCCAAATATTCTTATCATTCCAAGTTCATCTAATATTCCTTCAAAGTCAAGTAATAAGAGAAGTCTTCCATCTTCTATTTCTATAACACCTATAACTTTACCTCCAAGTCTTTCATCTATACTTGGAGGGGGTCTTTTTATGTCAGACCATTTAATTCTTCTGATTCTTTTAGCTTCATGAACGATTATTCCAACTATTTCTCTTAAAAATTCCATAACTATTACATATTTACCTGCATCTTCAGAAGGTTCTTTTATCTTCATCCATCTTGCTAAATTTACTATAGGTACAACTTCATCTCTTATTTTTGCCATTCCTTCAACTTCTGGAGGCATTCCGGGAGCTTTCACAATGTTATCTGGCTTAAGTATAACTTCCTTAACTTTGGCAACGTTGACCCCCATAACCCATTCATAAATACTTCCATCATCAAGAAGTTCATACATTCTAAAGTCTATAATCTCAAGTTCGTTGGCACCTGTTTCAAGTATCTTTGGTAGGAAGTCTTTTTTTGCCATTTTTTATCCTCTTTCTTTTTCTTTTTTGTTAAATATTTTCTTTATATCTAAGAGAATTAATAAATCATTGTCAAGCATAACTACTCCTTTTATGTACTCTGGGTCTATACCTATAGCATTCATTGGAGGAGGTTGTATATCTTCTGGGAATATTTTCACTGCACCCTCAACTTTATCAACTGTAACTCCAATGTTACCAAGTTCTGTTTCTACAACGATAACAGTGGCAGAGTTTATGTCTTCTTCTTGTTTTGCAAGGTTAAACATAATTTTAAGAGAAACTACAGGAATTATGTTACCTCTTAAGTTCATAACCCCTAAAATATATGGTTTAGTCTTAGGTACAGGGGTTATTTCAACATTAGTAGTTATCTTTGTAACGTCGTTTATGTCTATACCTACAAGTTCATCGTTTAAACGAAAGGTAATAATTCTTTCTTCGTGACTTATTTCTTCTTTAAATTCTTTAATACCAACGATTTGCATTTCGTTGTTTTCACTCATCTTAAACTACTCCAAGTAAGTTTGTTTTTATATCAGATATTAAAGAGTTCGGGTCTACTATTAAAACAACTTTTCCATCACCTGTTATGGTAGCTCCTGCTATCCCTTTCACATCTTCTAAAAGTTCTCCTAAAGGTTTAATAACTATCTCTTCTTCTCCAAACATCTCTTCCACTGCTATTGCTATGTTTTTCTCTCCAACTTTTACTATAACAACATATCTTTTTTCTTTTTTATCTTCTATTTCAAACAGTTCATTCAGGGTAAATAAAAGGTATACTTCATCTCTAAGTATTAAGGATTTAAAGTGTCCAACTTGTTTTACATTTTCTGGTTTGTATTTAACAATTTCGACCACAGAAAACAGAGGAATTGCAAATATTCTGTCGTTTATAGCAACCATTAATGTTCTAATAATTGCAACAGTTAAAGGCAGTTTCATTATTATCTTTGTACCTTTTCCAGGCTGACTTTCTATCTCAATGCTCCCTCTTAATGCATGAATGGTGGAAGCAACAACATCCATTCCAACGCCTCTTCCAGAAACATCACTGACCTGTTCTGCTGTTGAGAACCCTGGCATAAATATAAGCTCATAGGCTTCTTTGTCAGACATATTTTCAGCTTGCTCAGGAGTTATAAGACCTTTCTCAATAGCTTTTTTCTTAATCTTTTCAGGGTCTATTCCTCTACCATCATCTTCAATATATATAATGATTCTATCTCCTTCTTGATAAGCACCTAACTTAATTGTTCCAACTTCTGGTTTACCTGCTTTAATTCTTTCTTCTGGAGGTTCAATTCCATGGTCAATTGCGTTTCTTACAAGGTGAATTAATGGGTCTTCAAGCTTATCAAGTATACTTCTATCTATTTCAGTGTCTTCACCTTCTAAGATTAGTTGAACTTTTTTATTTAATCTTTTAGCAAGGTCTCTTACTATACGTGGGAACTTACTGAATATCTTCTTAACAGGTTGCATTCTAAGTTTCATTACAGCATCTTGAAGGTCACTTACAGTCCTGCTCATTCCATGTATAGATTCTATTAGCTCTTCTACAATCGGGTCTTCCTTGTGTTCAAGCATTGATGCAAGTTTCACAATTCTATTTCTGTCTAAAACTATCTCACCGACAAGGTTCATTAATGTTTCTACTCTCTGTACATCTACTCTTATTACGTCCTCTTTTTTATCTTGTTTTTTCTTCTTCTCAGGTTGTTTTTGAGGTTTTTCTTCTTTTTTTTCTTCAGGTTTTTTTGCTTCTTGTGCTTGTACAGGTTTGCTTTCTTGTGGTTTTTCTTCTTTCTTTTCTTCTTTTGGTTTTAAAAGGTCTTTTATTTCTTTTCCTTCCTCTATTAGTTTTTCCAACTTTTCGATTACTGACATAGGAGGTCTTTCATCTGGAGGAAGGAGAATTATATCTTCTAAAAGCTCTGCTAAATCTTTAGCTCCGAAAGTTGTTATTAAATCCTTAATATCTGGGTCAACCCAGTCTTGAAACTCATATTCTATGTTATCTGAATTTTCTTGACTTTCTTGATTATTCTCTTGAGCTGAAGAAGAATTACTTTCTGATTCAACACTGGAAAGCTCTTTCCCTTCTAAAATAGCCTGTAATTTTTTGACAATCTCTTGAACTTCTTCTTCATCTGGAATTTCTAAATCTTCTTTTAATCTTTCCAGTCCCTCCTTTAGCTTATCTATACCTTCTAAGATAACATCCATCATTTCGGAGTTGAGTTTTAGCTCATCATTTCTCAGCTTGTTGAAGATATCTTCTATCTTGTGTGCAATTTCAACAATAGTTGTTAGGTTAAGGAAACCTGCTCCACCTTTAAGAGTATGAATTTCCCTAAATATTTTGTTTAGTAGTTCTTTATCATCAGGATTTTCTTCAAGTTGAATAAGGTCGTTATCAAGCTGTTCTAAAATTTCATCGGCTTCAATTAAAAATTCATCAAGAATTTCCCTCATATCGTCAGGGATGTCAACTCTCATCTTACTTCCTCGCTTATTTAAATTTTAATATCGTTTTTACAGTCCAAACTCTTTTAAAATGTCATCAACGTCGTCTTGTGAAACTTCCTTTTTCCATTCAAGTTCCTCTAATTTTTCCTTATACTCTTTTTTCTTATCTTTATTCTCCTCTTCTGATATTCCAACTAAAAGCAGTATCTTTAAAATTTTCTTCTCTATTTCTTGTAAAAACTCCAATACCTTATTCACTCTCTGTGCAAGTATATCTTGAAACTCTAATAATGTGATACTGTTTGTCAATACAGTTATACTTTCTTCTATAAGTTTCTTATGTTCTTCAATAATATCTTTATCGGCAGAATTTTCTAATTTTTTATTTATTTCTAAAAGTTTTTCTAAGTTGCCTATTACATGGTTAATATTATCAATAAGCTTTTCTACTGCTGTTCTACTTTCTTCAACTGCAAGCTGAAGATGATTTTTTACAGCTTCAAAACCCTCCTTTTTTACATCCAGTTCTGCTACTTCATTTTTATAACTTTCGATAAGCATCACAAGATTTTTTATTTCCCTTAGTAGATTGTTCTCCATTTTTATTCCTCCTTATATATTTTTGTTATTTGCATTTTATAAAAATTTAACATAAACTTAAAAGTATGAGCATAAAAAAGTTATTAGATAATTTTATAACGTTATTAAAAGAAGAAAATAGTTTACTAACACGGTTAGATGACCCAGAGAAACTACTCAACCTGCTGGATAAAAAAAGAGAAATTTTATATCAGCTTTCCAATTACTCTGAAGAAGAGCTAAAAAAGTACACAGACAAACTCAAAGAGATAGAAATTTTAACCAAGAAAAATCAGGTTCTTGCTGACAATAATATGAAATTTATAGATGAAGTTTTTTCTTCACTATTTGAAGAAAGTGTTGAAAAATATGACTCCTATGGAAACGTATCCAAAGAAAATACATCAGGCCTTTTTAATAAAAAAATATAGATTTTGGCCGATAAATAAAGATAGAGTATTTTAACTGATAAGGGGCTTAAAAATGTCAATATTTGGCTTACTATCTGTAGGTGCACAGAGTATTTTAACTCACCAAAAATCAATAGATGCTGTTAATGAAAATATAGCAAACCAGGATAACGAAGAATATGCTCGCCAGAGAGTTAACCTTCAAGATGTGGTTCCTGCAGGTGTGCAGATAAAAAACTTACAACGAATATTTGATAATCATCTGTTTAATAGATTTTTAAAATTAAACCAGGAAACATCTGGAGATAAAACTTATACAGATGTTCTTCACGAAGTTGAAACTATGTTTAACGACATACATGGTAGTGGATTTTTTAACAATATAAACAAATTTTTTAATGCCTTTAGCGATGTTGCTGTAAATCCTGACGACCCAGCTGCAAGAGATGCAGTGATATCAGCAGCACGACAGCTTATAGCCAACATTAGAGATACATACAATAATATGCAAAAAATTAAAGAAGAAACTTCGTTAAGTATAAAAGATAGTATTCATAAAATTAACAATATACTTAAAAATATAGCTCAGCTTAACAAAAACATAAAATCATTCAGGTATGACGATACCAGATTAAATAACTATCTTAACCAGAGAGATGCTCTTTTAAAGGAGTTGTCCAGTTATATAGATATAAAAGTTACATATAGAGATGATAATACAGCTGATGTTTATACAGTTAAAGGTTATGGACTTGTTCTATATGACCAGTATAAAAGTATAAGCTATGAGTATACACAGGAAGGTGCTAAGGTCAAGGTTGATAATGTTGATTTAACAAATCTATTTAAAAATGGGAAAGTAGGTGGAGCTTTAAGGGCAATAAATAAAATAAATCAAAAAATAACAGATTTAAACGATTTCACTGCACTTTTTGCATCTTCTGTTAATAAATTACATAGACATGGTTATGATTTAAACGGAAATACTGGCAGAGACTTTTTTAAGATATCTCCAGACAGTTCTTTAGATTACATAAATGCATCAAATATAGATTTAAACATTAATGATTATAAAGAAATAGCTGTTGCAGCAGATTCAAGATATCTTAATTCAGACAATTCTATAGCAAAGTCTATCTTTGCATTAAAGGACTTTAACGAAATTACTACTAAAACAACCAATAATTCTGTGTCATCAACAACTACTTTTGGTGGTGGTAGTTTTGATATAGTTTTAGATAATAAAAAGATAGCTACTGTTAATTATACTTCAACAGATACAATTTCTGATATAGTCAATAAAATTAACAATTCTCAAAGCCTTGTAGTTGCAAAACTCTACGAAAATCCTCCATCAAGTGGTAACTACTACATACAGTTCTTTGCAAAGGATATAAAACTTTCTCCATCTATAAAAATAGAAAATGATACTGGCAACTTTGTATCAACTGTTGGAGGGATTGACAACTACAAGTCTCTATACAACCCGGAAGAAAAAGCACTTCTTACCTCAAGTTCAGGCTTAACCTTTGGCTCAACTACACCGAAGTACAAAATTTCAAATGTAGATAATCTGACTTTACTTGGCAATAAGTCATTTCAGGAACTTTATACGAAACGCTTTACCTCCGAACTGGGTATAGAAATATCTGACGCAAAAGAAAGATTAGATTCAAATAAGAAATTATTAGAGGCAGTTAAATCTAAAATAGAAGAGAAATCAGGTGTTAACGTTGATGAAGAACTTGTTAATTTGATGAAGTATCAGAGGGCTTATCAATCGGCTGCAAAGTTGATAACGGTTACTGATGAATTAATACAAACAATCTTAGGCCTTGTAAAATAAAAGCACTAACCTAAAATATTTTTAAATATATTCCGATAAATTTATATTGAACTACTTTGGCAGGTGTTGAAAGATGAGAATACCAGATATTGCATTTTACAATAACTTTTTAAAGGCCAACGAAATAAAAGAAAATAAGCTATTAAGATATAATAACCAGCTTGCATCTGGTAAAAAGATTTTAGCACCTTCTGATGCTCCTGTAGACGCTGCAAAAGCTCTGAGATTAAAAAGGTTAAATCAGGATATAGCTACTTATAATCGTAATATGGATTTGGTAAATTCTATTCTTGATGTGGCTGAAAGTAGTTTAGATAATATAGTTGATATATCTCAAGAAGCCCGCGTTCACATAATACAGGTATTAAACACTGGTGTAATGGATGCAGAAGACGCCAATGTGTTAAGGGATTATTTTGAGAGTGTAAGAAACTATATACTTAAAAAGGCTAATGTTGCAGTTGGAGACTCCAGAATATTTGGTGGTGTAAATTCCCAGATAGACCCTTTTGATATAAATGGAAATTATCAAGGAGAACATCGTGAAACAAAGGTTCCAATATCTAAAGGAGTAGAACTAAACACTACACTGGATGGAACACAGTATATAGGAACAGTAAAAACAGGTTTAAATACATCTCCCACAGAAAAACTGGCTTTAGTTAGAGCTTTAGATGATATAAGCAGTATTTTAGACAGCGGAGAAATCTATAAATTACACAGTTATCTTTCCAATATGGGGTATACCAGTGAAAATGACCAGCTTGTGCCAACAACAGAAAGTGGTACGCTAACTATTAAATATGGGAATTTCACATTTACTGTAGATTATGATGGTAATACTACAGACGCGACAAAACCATCTACTTTAAAAGAACTTGTTGATGCAATCAATAATAACCCGTCTAACAAATATGTGGAAGCATTTGTTTTCACTGATAAAGAAGGAGTTAAAAGACTTGGATTGGTTGCTAAAGACCTGTCAATACCAATAGAAGTTTCAGATTCAGGAACGCTGTTATCTGAAAAACTTGGAGGTTTATCAACAATACTGGATACATTTGATAAAGGATTGAATACTGCCATGGCTGGAAGATCACGAATAGGTACTCAGATTTCTGTTATAGAAGATTTAAAACCGCAGAATGAGTATATACAAACAGTCTTTTCTAATTTAGCATCTAAATTAGAAGATGCAGACTATGCTGATGTTATTTCCCAACTTGAAAAAATAAAAACAGCTTATGAAGCCTTACTTGCATCATTTAACCAAAATAAAGACCTTTCACTACTGAATTTTCTTAAATAAAAAAAAAGGGGGAATATCCCCCTCAGAAAGGGCAGGTTCGCAGCAGCAGAATTATCCACATCCAATATAGATGAAAGCAATAATCATGCCAATTTTGATTATACTAATAACTAACCTTAAAATTCGATAGCTGGCTGTTTTGGGACAATTGTGTGCTAAATTAGCCAAATTCACAACTTTAAAGCTATAAGAACGCCGTCTCTTAAAGGTATTATAGAAGAAAAGTATTTTCCACTTTTAAACATATATTCATTAAATTCCATAATCTTTTTAGTTTTATTGTCTGGTTCCTTTTCGATAACCTTTCCATGCCACAGTACATTATCGGCTATAATAAGTGCCTCTTCTGATAAATTTTTTTCAAGAGTTTTTACCGCCTCTAAGTATCTACTTTTCTCATGGTCTAAAAAAAGAATATCTATATCCTTATATTTTTGTGCATTTTCAACTGCGTCACCTATTTCAAAAACAGCTTTGTCTAAAAGATTGGCTTTTTTAAAAAATTTCTGTGCAAGTTTTATATTTTCTTCTTTGTATTCGTTTAAAACCACCTTACCACCATTTTCTAATGCCTTTGCGAACCAGTAGGCAGAATATCCAAAACCAGAACCAAGTTCTACAACGAGTTTAGGTTTTTTTATTTTAGTCAAAATGTAAAGTAGTTTTCCAACAAGTTTATCTACAATTGGGAAATTTAAAGAATGACCATACTGTTCCATTTCCAATAAAACAGGGTCTTCATCTATAGAAAGAGAGTATAGATATTTTTCTATATCTGGATTTGTTATAAAATTCATAACTTCTTCCTTGATTTTTTTGATTTTAAAATATTTTAATTTAAAAATAATGTTCGAGGAGCCGGTATGATAAAAACTCCTTTTAAAATAAAACTTCCATTTGAGCCTGCTGGAGACCAACCGAAAGCTATAAAACAGCTTTATGAAAATTTAAAAAGCGGTGTAAAAGAGCAAGTTTTACTTGGAGCTACTGGAACAGGCAAAACAATAACATTTGCCAAAACAATCGAAAAGTACGGAAAACCTGCTTTAGTGTTAACTCACAATAAAACACTGGCAGCTCAGATATATAGAGAATTGAAAGAAATCTTCCCTGATAATGCAGTTGAGTACTTTGTCTCTTATTACGATTATTATCAACCAGAAGCCTATATTCCAGAAAAAGACATATATATAGAAAAAGACAGTTCCATAAATGATGCAATAGATAAGTTAAGACACTCTGCAACAAAAAGTTTGATTGAAAGACCAGACACAATTGTAGTAGCATCTGTATCGTGTATTTACGGTCTTGGAACACCAGAATTTTATGAAAAGCTTAGACTTCATCTTTACACAGGTATGCAGATTGACAGACAAAAGCTCTTGAAAAAACTCATAGAACTCCAGTATCAAAGGGATGATTACTCTTTTAAAAGAGGAACATTCAGTGTCAAAGGTGATACCATAGAAATTCTACCATCACATACAGAAGACACAATTTTGAGAATAGAATTTTTTGGTGATGAAATTGAAAGCATATCTGAACTTGAGCTTTTTAATAGAAAGGTAAAAAGAAAACTAAATACTACCGTTATTTTCCCTGCCAGCCACTATGTAATACCAAGACCAGATATGACAGAAGCTATAAAACAGATAGAGATAGATCTGGAAAAGGAAGTTGAAGAATTTAAAAGAGCCGGAAAAGAAATTGAAGCAAACAGACTTTATCAAAGAACCAAGTATGATATTGAAATGATGTTGGAACTTGGGACATGTAAGGGAATAGAGAACTATTCCAGATACTTTGATGGAAGGAAACCTGGAGAGGCACCTTACACACTTTTAGATTACTTTCCTGACGACTTTTTACTTATAGTGGATGAGTCTCATGTAACTATTCCTCAAATAAGGGCTATGTACAACGGAGATAGACGTAGAAAAGAAAACCTTGTGAAGTATGGATGGAGAATGAAGTCGGCTTATGATAACAGACCTTTAAAATTTGATGAATTTTTAGAAAAAATCCAAAAGGCAATATACGTATCAGCAACGCCATCCAAATGGGAAATAGAAAGGTCTAAGGGTGTAATAGTAGAACAGATAATAAGACCTACCGGCTTATTGGATCCAGAAGTTGAAGTTAGACCTACAGAAGGACAGATAGATGACCTTATAAACGAAATATGGAAAAGAAAAGAACAAGGAGAAAGGGCTATTGTAATTACACTTACTAAAAAGATGGCAGAAAATCTTGCAGATTACTTACAGGAAAGAGAAATAAAAGCAGTTTATCTACATTCAGAGATAGATACAATACAGAGAGCTAAAATTATAAAAGAATTACGAGAAGGAAAATATGATGTTATTGTTGGAGTAAATTTACTACGAGAAGGAATAGATATGCCTGAAGTATCATTGGTTGCCATATTAGATGCAGACAAACAAGGTTTTCTAAGATCTACAACAGCCTTAATACAGATTATAGGAAGAGCTGCTCGAAATGTGCATGGGAAAGCTATTTTATATGCAGATAAAATAACACCAGCAATGGAGAAAGCTATTGAAGAAACTAACAGAAGAAGAAAAATTCAAAAAGAGTATAATAAAAAACATGGAATACAGCCAAAAACTGTACAAAAAGAAATAAAAGAATTAATAAATTTAGAAGAAATCGGAATAAAAATGTATGAAGATTTACCCGATAATATAAGTTCAGAAGAGGAGTTACTTAAAGAAATAGAAAAACTTGAAGAGCAAATGTGGAAATACGCTAAGAACTGGGAATTTGAAAAAGCTGCAGCATTAAGAGATAAAATAGAAAAATTGAAAAAGGTGGCAGTTTCATTATGAGAATTATCTTTATAATACTTGCTCTTTTTATATCTGTAGCCTATGCAAAAAAATTTTTAATAAAAAAAGGAGATATTATAGATGGAGTTTTAAATGTTGGTATCGTTTTACCTGCAAACCAACAACCCCAACAAAATCAGGCTTCTTATCGGCAAAATACTGAAAATGAACCACCTCAAGTGTATCCTATATCTATAACTTTAACATCAAATGATTTTAAAAATTGCAATGCAGTAGGTGAGCTTATATATAATCCACAGCTTGATAGATTTTATGGAAATATCTCTAAAATAAGTTGTAACGAAAACAATAAAATTAAAGATTACTCTACAAAAGGCTATATACTTGACAAAAATTCTATTATAGGACTGGATAAAAGCCAGACCAATCCCAATACTCCTGTTAAAATAATGATAGTAGAAGATATAAAGTAGAGGTTAAATTGAAAACTGTTGCAATTTTACTTGCTGCAGGATCAGGTAAAAGGTTTGGAGAGAAAAAACAGTTTACAAAAATAAAGGGAGAGCCTGTTTTTCAGTACTCTTTAAACACTTTAAATAAAATAGATGAAATAGATTATATAGTTTTAGTTCTTCCTAAAGAAGATTTAGATAAAGTTAAAATTTTCTCCTTTAAGACTGTTAAAAAAGTAGCTGGAGGAAAAGAAAGACAAGAGTCTGTATATAACGCTTTAAAAACTATTGATGATGCAGATATAGTCGTTATCCATGATGCTGCAAGGCCTTTTGCCTCAGAGAGTATGTTTAAAGAATCAATAGAAAATGTAAAAAAGGGATTTGATGGAAGTATAACTGCAATACCAGCAAGAGATACAGTTAAAAAGGTTAAAAACAATAAAGTAATAGATACTCTAAACAGAGATGAATTGTATATCGTACAGACACCCCAATGCTTTAAATTTGATATTCTGAAAAAAGCACATGAAAATGCACTTAAAGAAAAAATACAGGGAACAGATGATAGTTTTTTAGTTGAGAAAATAGGTGGAAACGTTGTTGTCAACAAAGGAAGTATACTTAACTTTAAAATAACAACAAAAGAGGACCTTATACTTGCAAATTGTATTTTAAACAAAGGGCGCAAAGGCCCATTACTTTAACAATTACTCTGTTGCATAACTGTGTAAACCAGGAAAGTATAAATTCACCCCAAAATAACATATTAGAAGCATAATAAACCCTGCAACTACAATCCAGCTTGCAGTTGTATCTTTCCACTTTCCTATTGTTCTTCCATGAATATAAGCAGCAAAGAAAAGCCATACAATCAAAGCCCAGTTCTCTTTTGGATCCCAGCTCCAGTAACTTCCCCAGGCTTCATTAGCCCACGCACCACCAAGTATTATAGAAGCTGTCCATATTGGGAACGATAGAGCTACAGCTTTAAGTGCTATTTCTGAAAGAATAGTTTTAGATGGCAAGAACTTTCCAACAGGTTTTAACACATAAGTAGCAAAGTATATAAATGTAAGAAGTAGCATGATAAATATAACACCCATAACCATAGTTTTTAAATCTTTGGCACCTGTTAGTGTCCAGTACCCAAATGGAATTAATAAAATTAAGGATAATATGAAACCAGCTATATGTTTTATGTTAACTCTAATGTTTTTATCGTAGTTATTTTTAATTAAAAATGCCACAGAAGCCCCAAAGGCAACTGTAAATCCTGCATATCCAGCGAAAGATGCCAGAACATGTATATACAACCAGTAACTTCTAAGTGCCGGAACAAGTGGGTCTATTTCTGTATTAAATTGATGTGCCCATATTATTAAGAAGGCAACAATAGGAAAGAAAAATGCACCTATAGCCTTAACTTTATACTGTCTTTCGATATAAAGATATAGAGTGGTTGCAAGCCATGGGAAAAACATTAAAGACTCATAAAGATTTGTCCAAGGTGGATGGAAAATACCAAGCTGATATGCTTCTATTCCTCTAACAAAAAGGGCAGCACTCTGTATAGACCAGGCAAGAAAAGCTGTAAGTGTTGCTATTTTAGATAGCTTGTCTCCTTTTAAAAACACGGCAATTATATAAAAAACAGCAGCAGCCAGATAAAAAACTCCGCTTATCTGAAAGAGTAAAACATTGTGTATTTTTCCTGATATTACGGAAATAGTTGCAAGTCCTAATATAAAAAGAATAGCCACTACTGCAAAAATCACACCACTGGACAAGGAACCTTTTTCTTTATAAGTAATTACCTGTTCCATCTTATCCTCCTTGTAAAAACTTTCTATCCATTAGAATTATAAAGCACATATATTTATATATGTCAAAGAGTTTTTATAGTTTTAACCTCATATAAATGCTCACTATTGTTTAAAAATTTAAGGTATGGGTTTTTATTTTCATATGATATACATGATATTCCAGTATTGTCATGCCTTAAAGCCCATATGTTTTCAAATCCAAGTCCCATTTCTATACATATTATTCCCTGAATAGAGCCACCATGTCCAACTACAAGTATATTTTCTTCTTTTTCAGTTTTTATATAAGATAGAAAGTCCTTTAATCTTTTACCAAATTCTAAAAAATCCTCTTGAGATGGCAATGGGCAGGCTACAGGGTTTTTCAACCAGTTATTCCAGTCTTCTATGTGGTCTTTGTAGATAGTTTCATAGGCTTTTCCTTCCCACTGTCCAAAACTCATTTCTCTAATCCTTTTATCTACTATAGGTTCTATTCCCAGTATATCCCCAATTACAGTTGCTGTCTGATAAGCACGTCTTAAATCAGAAGTGTATATTTTATCTATCTTGTACTTTTTAAGATGTTCTCCTGCCAATCTTGCTTGAAAAGTACCTTTAGGCGTTAAAAATGTATCAATATGCCCCTGTATTATCCTTTTTTCATTGTACTCGCTTTCACCATGTCTACAGAGATAAAGGTTTTTAAGCAACTTTTTCCTCTTTTTCAGGGTTTATGTTATAGGAAACGGGTATTTCTTTGCATTCGTTAAACTTTACACAGTGTATACACTCATTCCAGACTTTCTGAGGAAAATCTGATTTGTCGGTTATTTTAAATCCTAATTTTTCAAAAAACTCTGGGACATAAGTAAGTGCAAAAACTCTATTTACGCCTATGCTTTTCGCATCTTCTATGCATTTTTCTACCAATTTTCTACCTATGCCTTTATGTTGATATGGATGAAGTACAGCTAATGACTTTATTTCTGCCAAATCTTCCCAGTAAACGTGGAGAGATACTACTCCAAGTATTCTACAATTTTCCTCATATACCCAGAAGTCTCTAATATTTTCGTATATTGAGTTTAAGCTCCGAGGAAGGAGCACCCCTTCCACGGCAAACTTTTGGATAATATCAAATATAACATTTGCATCCTTAACAGTAGCCTTTCTAATCTTTTTCACTTACCTTTTCCTGTTTTTTTCTTCTGGATTTTTTAGTTTTTTTCTTATCTTTGCATATTTTATCAAAATCGACTATGGCAATTGGGAATACCTCATCTATATGTTCCACAAATACAAGATTTAAGTTCTTTCTTACAAAAGGAGGTAAGTCTTCCATTACTTCGTCTTTATTTCCTTTTGGAAGTATTACTGTTTTAATTCCAGCTCTTTTAGCAGCCAATATCTTTTCTTTTAGACCTCCTACCGGCAAAACATGCCCTCTAAGAGTTATTTCTCCGGTCATTGCAACATCTGAACTTACAGGTTTTTGAGTAAAAAGTGAGAATATTGCAGTGGTTATAGCTATTCCTGCAGATGGACCGTCTTTTGGTATTGCTCCTGCTGGTACGTGGACATGTATATCATATTTTTTAAACTCTTCAGGGTCTATACAGTAGTCCTCAGATTTTGACTTAACATAGGATAAACCT
>CAZEYS010000004.1:0-55726 GCA_964516095.1 uncultured Aquificales bacterium | reverse complement strand
CAGCTTTGTATTTCTGTAGAGCCTCTTTTACAGGCTGGGTTCTAAATCCTTTTCCGATTGTTGCTTTTAGCCCAAGCTCATGTAATTTAGGCGTATATTTATCCATTCTATAGGCAGTTGTTGGGCCTGCAGAACCTATTACCTGTCCTGGTTTTGGAGGTGTAGGACCCACATAATAAATAACCTGCCCTTTAACATCGATAGGTAGCTTTCCTGTTTTCTCATACTCTTCGAGCATTCTCTTATGAGCTGCATCCCTGGCAGTATAAACTACACCACTTAATAAAACCCTATCACCAACTTTTAAATCTTCTATAACTTCATCTGTTAATGGAGTAGTTATTCTTTTTACCTGGTTCATTTTTATCCTCTCTTTATTTATATTACTATTTCTTTATGCCTTGCGGCATGACATTGAATATTAACAGCTACAGGTAAAGAGGCAATGTGAACAGGTGCAACTTCAATTTTTACATCGATGGCAGTTGTTGAACCACCAAATCCAAGAGGCCCAACTCCAAGTTTGTTGGCTTCTTCTATAAGTTCTTCTTCAAGTTTTGCTATCCTTGGGTCTGGATGTCGCTCACCTATGTGTCTAAATAATGCTTTTTTAGCTAAAACAGCTGAATAATCAAAAGTTCCTCCAATTCCAACGCCTACGGTAAACGGTGGACATGCATTTGGGCCTGCATTTGCTATTGTACATAAGATAAATTCCTTAACACCTTCCCAGCCGTCAGATGGTTTTAACATTTTTTGCTTACTTTGATTTTCTGAGCCTCCACCTTTTGCCGCAAACATTATTTTTATTTTATCTCCTGGAACAATGTTGTAGTAAATTAGAGCTGGCGTATTGTCTCCTGTGTTTTTTCTATCAATTATGGGGTCATAAGCCAAAGATGCTCTTAAATATCCCTCTTTTGTTGCCTCTCTTACTGCTTCATTTATAGCATCAGTGATATTACCACCAACTACATGAACATCTTGACCTATGTCAACAAAAAATACCGGATAGCCTGTATCCTGACAGTAGGCAACTTCCTCGTCAGCAGCTACTTTTGCATTTTCAAGTATTGTTTTAAGAATTTCTTTTCCCATTTCAGATTCTTCTTTCTCAACAGACTTTTCTATCGCCTGAATAAAATCAGAAGGCAAAAAGTACTCAGCATCTAAAACCATGGCTTTTACATTTTCTTTTATCTCATTTGCATGAATTTCTCTAACCATTTTTCAAACCTCTGTTTAGATTAGTCCTAATTCTTTAATTCTATTTATTCCAGCCTTTACCGACTCAACAGATTTTTTCCAGTTTTTTCTTTCTTCATCGCTTAATGGTATTTTTTCTACACTTTCAATACCACTTTTTCCTAATTTTACCGGAACTCCTATATAGATGTCTTCAGCTTCATAGTACTGAGCATCTTCACCCTCCAGATAAGCAGAACAAGGAAGAATTTCTTTTTTATCTTTTAATATTGCTTCCACCATGTATGCAGTAGATGATCCTGGAGCATGATACGCAGATGTTCCCATAAGGTTAACAATTTCTCCACCACCAAATTTTGTCCTTTCTACTATCTTTTCTAATTTTTCTTTATTTAATAGTTGGGTTAGCGGAACGCCAGCAATACTTGAAGCGGTCAAGACAGGAACCATATCATCACCATGACCACCTAAAACATAAGCATTTATACTTTTCACAGAAACATTCAACTCTTGAGATAAGAATGATTTAAATCTGGCTGTATCCAAAACACCTGCCATTCCTAAAACTCTATTTTTTTCAAATCCAGTTATCTTGAAAGCTGCATATGCCATTACATCAACAGGGTTTGAAACAACAATAACTATTGCATTGGGAGCATACTTAGCTATTCTTTCAGAAATTGTTCTTATTATTCCAACATTCTTAGAGAGAAGGTCGTCTCTACTCATTCCCGGTTTTCTTGGAAAACCAGCAGTAACAACTACAATATCTGAACCTTCTAAAGGCTCATATCCATCTCCTTCTGGGGTAACAGTAAATCCTTCAACATTAACATCTCTACCTAAAGAAGTAGCCATCTGTTTTATATCTAAAGCTTTTCCTTTTACCACTTCAAAAACTTTATCTTCAGTTTTCCTTGCAAGGTCAAACATCCTAACATCTGCCAGTTCATTAATGGCTATAATGTTAGCAACATGTTCACCTACATTTCCGGCACCAACTACTGAAACTACAGGTCTAGACATAAACAGTCCTCCATTGTTTGTTTTAAATCATAGCAAGAGTATTTTAAATTAGTCTATAATTTAATAAAAAATTTGTCAAACAGCGTTTGATTTAATGAGGTATATTTTTCGATGAAGTGGATAGATTTAAATAGAGCCAAGATAAAAGTGTATGGCAAAAAAAGTAAACTTGCCTTAAAAGGTATATCTGAAGAACATAAAGCCTTTTTACATAATCTATTAACAAATGATATTGTAAACTTACCTGAAAAACATTTTAATTACAACTTAAGACTAAACGGAAAAGGATATCCTATTCAGGACTTTTTCGTATATAACTATGGTGATTTCTTTTTACTTGATACTGAAGAGGATAGCAAAAAGATAATAGACGAATTTGATAAACTTAAACTCTCAATGCAGGTATTTTTCGAAGATTTAACTCCAAACTATAAACATATCTTTATCTTTGGGGAAAATGCTGACGAGTTCATTAAGAAAGCTTTTAACATAGAACAATTAGAACCTTTCAAGTTTGTTTTTCAGGAGAATGTAACTGTAGCAAGAAATTTTCTAAGAAATGGTGAGGATGGGTATGATATTTTTGGTGAAATAGATGATGTACTTAACTTTTTAGAAAATAAAAATAAAATCACACAAGAGGAATTTGAAAGTATAAGAATAGAAAACTGTATTCCTAAGATACATAAAGAGTTAAAAGAGGGCTATCTTCCACTTGAAACACCAATTACAGAATTTGCAATCAGTTTTACAAAAGGATGCTATATAGGTCAAGAAGTAATTGCCAGAGTTTATTATAGAGGAAATCCACCAAGAACACTTGCAAAATTTTCTTTTAACGAAAATTTACACGAAGGAGAAAGAATCGTAGATAATGATAAAAAAATTGGGGAAATTACATCAATATCACCTAAAAAAAATATTGCTCTTGGATATATACTTAAGGCAAAACTAAGGGAAAATACATTTAAAACAGAAAGTGGTAAAGATGTAAAACTCCTTGGAGAATGTAAAATAAATGCAGTCAATTCTAAATAAATATCAAAAAGCAAAGCAGGTAGAAATTGATAGATTAAAAAAAGAGCTTACTTACTGGCAAGAAATAGAGAACGATATAAAAAAACGTATAGATACTCTTAATGAGAAATTAAACCACCTAAATGTAAATAATAATTTTTCTTCGGTGCTAGAACTACAAGTCAGAAACAGTTTTTATTCATCCTTAAAAAAAGAAGTCGAGATTAAAAATGCAGATCTTGAAAAAGTCCAAAAAAAAATTGATAAAATAAAAAATGAGCTATCCCACCTGTTAGGGGAAAAAAAGGCAATTGAGAAGTATATACAAAAGATTAAAAAAGAAAAGGAAAGAGAAGTTGAAAAAAGTTTACAAAGACTTTACGATGATACTTTTGCTCGCCGCAATAATAGATTTTAATATTTTAATAACACCTGCAAATGCACAGGCAGATAAAACAGAAATTCAAAAAGAAATACAAAAACTTGAAAAATTACGAAAAGAGATATCTCAGTTAATTTCAAAAAATCAGCAGATATTACAAAAAATAAAAGAGGAAAGAAAAAAATTAGAGGAAGAAAAGAAAAGCCTTGAGAATTACTTAAAAGAAGCAGAAAATCAGAGATACAAAAAACTTGCAAAGATATTTGAAAAAATGGAACCTGAGCTTGCAGGGGAAAAAATATCAAATATGGAAGACCCAAAGAAAGCTGCTTACATCATATACAACATGAAACCAAGTAAAGCAGGGGAAGTATTGAATTACGTTTCCCCAGACATGGTAAACCAGATAACTAAAATACTTACCACCATAAAATTATCTAAAAAAACTAATCAATAAGCCATCTTTTAGTTAAGTCTTTATAACTATCAATTCTTCTATCTCTGAAAAATGGCCATGTTATTCTTGTTTCATCAATTATAGATAGGTCAACTTCTGTTAATAGTATTTCTTCGTTGTAAGCTGAAGCTTTTTTTAAAATTTCACCATAGGGATTTGAAACAAAAGATTGTCCCCAAAACTCTATACCTTCATTTCCATCTGGAGACTTTTCAAAACCCACTCTATTAATGGATGCCACATATATTCCATTTGCAACACTGTGTGACCTTTGGATAGTTTCCCATGCTGTATACTGAGAATTACCATATTCGTCTTTTTCAGAAGGTAACCATCCTATAGCTGTTGGATAAAATATGATTTTTGCACCTTTCATAGCTGTAATTCTTGCAGCTTCAGGAAACCACTGATCCCAGCATATTAGAACACCAATGTCTGTATACTTAGTATTAAACACTTTATAACCTAAATCTCCCGGTGTAAAGTAAAATTTTTCATAAAAATGAGGATCATCTGGAATGTGCATCTTTCTGTATTTACCTAAATAACGTCCATCAGCATCTATCACAATTGCCGTGTTGTGATAAATCCCTTCGTCTCTTTTTTCAAACAGTGAAGCAATAATTACAATTTTATAACTTTTAGCAAGTTTTGAAAGCTCTTTTACTGTTGGAGAGTTTTCATCTATTTTTTCTGCCAGTTTAAAGTAGTTCCAGTCTTCTACCTGACAAAAATAGGGGGTTTTAAATAATTCTTGAGTAGAAACTATGTTAGCTCCAGATTTTCCAGCTTCTTCAATTTTATTAATAGCTTTCTGGAAATTTTCTTTTTCGTCGTCAGAACATTTCATTTGTATAAGACCAACGCTAATCTTATCCATTTATTTCTCCTATTATAGATTTGAGGATAAAATAAGCTGACTCTTCTTTGTCCATAAGTGGGATTTCAATACACTTTCCGTCTTTGAAGATTATTTTACCTTTATGATAATCTTTACTAAATACATCTACTTTGTTTACGACGATGGCATCTAAATTTTTACGTTTTAACTTATCACGTGCATTCTTCTCTAAATTTTCGCTTTCTGCTGCAAATCCAATCAATATCTGATTTTCTTTTTTTATTTTTCCAAGCTCTTCAAGGATATCTGGATTTGGTTTCAGCTCGACAGTAGTAGACTCAGTGGATTTCTTTAATTTTTTATTAGAATGAACCGCTGGTTTAAAGTCTGCTACAGCAGCGTTCATAATAATAACATCCATGTCTTTTGCATATTTCATAACCTGCTGATACATATCATCTGCAGATACAACATCTATTTTATGAACCCCGTAAGGTTTATCCAAACATGTAGGAGCAGAAATTAAAATAACCTGCTTTGCTCCAAGAACATGAGCCATTTTTGCAATGCTATACCCCATCTTCCCTGAAGATGCATTTGAAATATATCTAATAGGGTCAAAAAACTCTCTTGTTCCACCAGCTGTAATCAGGACTTTTTTACCTTTTAAAGGTTTATCTGTTAAAGAATATAGAACACCTGCTTCTATAGCTTCAATGTTTGCCAGTTTACCTGTTCCTTCTTCTCCACATGTAAGTTTTCCTTCTTCAGGACTTACAAATATATGTCCCCATTTTTTTAATGTTTCTATATTTTCCTTATTGGCAGGGTTTTCGTACATCTTAGTATTCATAGCAGGAGCAAAAACTATTGGTTTATCATAAGCAAGAGCCAGAGTTGTTAAAAAGTTATCAGCAATTCCAGCTTTTATCTTTGCAATTGTATTTGCCGATGCTGGAGCTATTACAAAACTATCTGCCCATCTTGCCCAGTATATATGTTCTAAACCTGTTTCCCCGTCTTTCCAATCAGACAAAACGTGATAGTTTGTTAATGCCCTGAATGTAAGTTCTCCAACAAATTCTTTAGCAGATGGTGTCATAACAACCCTGATTTTAGCCCCTTTTTTCTGCAAGTGTCTCACAAGTTCGCAAGCCTTATAAGCTGCTATTGAACCACTTACTCCAACAAGTATATTTTTATCTTTAATCAACGGATTTTACCTTACCTTTTTCTACATAATAGATCTGGTCAGCAGCATCTTCTATTTCTCTATCATGGGTAACAACAATAAGCTGTTTTATGAAATTTTTTTCTTTGAGTTTTAAAAGTACATTGATAAGCTCTTCTTTTCTCTGGCTATCTAGATGAATGGTTGGCTCATCTAAAATAAGAAAGCTTGACTTCCCACCTAAAAAATAGCTCAGTGCAAGTCTCAAAGCAAGGCCTAAAGCAACTCTCTGTCCACCACTTAAAGCTGATGCAGTTATAAATCTATCGCTTCTTTCATATGTAGGAACCTGTAATAATAGGTCAAATTTATCTGTTAGTTGAACTTTTGTGAAATCAAAACCAAAAGCTTTGAAAATAGTTTCTGTTATGACTGGAAGCTTATAAAGAGCTTTATCTCTAATATTTTTTTGTATTCCTTTACTTCCAAAAACTTCTTCTAATTTCTGATATTTTTTTAGAGTTTCTTTTTTTGCTTCTGCTTCCTTTTCTTTCTCTTCTATAAATTTAAGTTGTTCTTTTAAACTGTCTATTTTCCCTGATATTTCCCCATATTTTGAAACCAAAGGTGTGTACTGGTCTGTTATTTTCTTCTTTTCATCTTCTATATCTTTTATTCTATTCTCTATTTCCTCAATTTTTTCCTCTATATCCTGTTTTTCATTCAATTTTCTCTCAAGAACAATTATAGATTTTTCTACATTCTCCTTTTCCTGTTGTAATTTTTCAAGGTTTGATTTTAACTCTTCTTTTTGACTAATTTCCTTCAAGAGGGTATTGTATTCATCTACGTATTTTTCCAGTTCACTTATTTCTTTTTCAAGTTCCTTAATATCTATATCAGGGATATCTGCTAATTTATCTTTAATATCTTTTATTTTCTGGGATATACTTTTTTTCTCACTTTCTACTTTTGATAAAAAATCCTTATGGTTCAGATATTTACGATAGTTAGCTTCCTCTTTTTTTAAAAACGTTTCTATTTGATTTTTCTCTTCTTCGATTTTTCCAAGATTTTTTATTTTTATATTTATTACCTGTATTTTTGATTCTATTTTTTGCTTTTGTGCCTGTGCCTCTTTATGTTTATCGTACCATTTTTTAAATTCTTCTAACAGTTTTAAAGCTTCTTCAGTTTTTTCAAATTTTTCTTTTACAGTTTTTCCCTCAAATTCTATTTCTTTTTGTTTTTCTTCCAGCTTTTTTATTTTATGTTCTATTTCTTCTTTTACTTGGTCTTTTGAATGTTCCTCAATTGGTCTCAAACAGGTTGGACACTCACCTTCTAAATTATTAATCTTTTCAAGTTGTGATTTAAGATTGGAAATCTGCTCATCTATCAACCTGTATTCTTCTCTAAGATTTCTCAATTGCTGGTCGTAGTCTTTGTAGAGTTTTTCTTCATCTTTTATAAAGGTGTCAATCAAAGCAGGATTAAGTTCTAATGGTTTGTATATTTTTTTGATAGCTTTTAATTGCTTGACTATATTTAAGGCATTTTCCATACTTTCTTTTAGATTTTTGTTTATTTCCTCTATCTGACTTTTAAGGACTTTAATCTCACCTTGAAGTTGAGATAAAGTTTTTAACTGTTGATTTATATCTTGCAATTTAGACTTCAGTTTTTCATATTCTTCTGCGACTTTTGCATAATTTTTCACAAAATTTTCGCTTTCTATTATTTTTTCTTCTTTTTCCAAAAGATTATCCAGATCCTTTTTTAGAGCTTGAGCTTTTAAGAGTTCTTTTAAAAGCTTTTGCTTTTGTTGATATAGAGCATTCTTTTCTTCTAAAGCTTTTAAGTCTTTTTCCTTTCTTTCTATAAGCTGAATTTTTTCGTTGATTTCCTGTATATTTTGTTTTAATCTTTTCTTAAGGTTTTCAAGAGATTTTTTTTCTTCAAAGGCTTTTATTCTTTCTTCCTTTTCTTTTTGAAACTTCTTTAACGTTTCCTCATATTGTTTTAGCTTTTTTTCGATCTCTTTGAGTCTTAACTCATACTTAAATTTCTCTTTTTCTACTTTTTCTTTTTCTCCTTCTAAGATATTTAACTGATTGATAATCTCCTTTTTAGCCGGTAGCGAAGATATAACTGCATTTATTTCTTTTTCTACTTCCTTTCTGAGGTTTCCATATCCATTTGATAAAAGTTCATAAAGCTGCATATCAAGTAGTTGTTTTAATACCTCTTCTCTCTTAGATGGAGTTAAATCTATAAGCCCTTCAATATCTCCTTGTCTAACCAAAACAGAAGCTGTAAATGTTTTTTTACTCAGACCTGTTAATTTTGGTAGTTCCTTATTGATATTTTTGCTGTAATAAAGCCTGAAAGCTCCTTTCTCCTTTTTTTCAACTTTAGATACAGTACTTGCAGATTTTCCTCTTACAGCTATTTCCCTATGTACCTTATACTCATCATTTCCCCTTGAAAAGATTAACTCTACTGATGCCTTTTTTGCTCCCCATCTAACAATATCAGAAAGTGATTTACTTCTTAAACTTTCCCCATATAGGGCAAAATATATAGCTTCTAATATTGAACTTTTTCCTGCTCCATTATCTCCGATAAATACAGTAATCCCATTTTCAGCAAACTCTATTTCTGTATTTTCATGAGCAAGGAAATTATTAATTTTTAGGCTTTTTAAAAGCATCCTTTTATTTTTTTACCTCTCTTCCCAGTTTTTCTTCTACTGATTTTATTTTACCTGTTAGCCTATCCTTTTTTCCCTTTCTAATATCAAACTTTGCTACACTATAAACTCTATTTGAATAAGGCTCAAGTTGTTTATAGGCTTTTGTTAAAATCTCTGCTGCTTTTTCCATACTATCTACTTCAAATATAGTTGACATAGCAGTTAATTTATAATTAATTCCTTCTTTATCAAGCATATCTATAATTTTACTCACATACTGGCTTTTGCTTTCTCCAACATCTGTAGGAAACATTGAAAACTCCACCAAAACAGAAAGTGTTTCTTCTTCCATCTTATCCTCCTATCATCTTTTTGACAAACTCAGGCATAGAAGAAGATAACGATTGGTATATTTCTTCATTTAAATATTTTGTTTCTATGTTTTTTAACTTCTCAAGACCTTTATCATCCTGTAGTATATCGACACTGTCAGATGCCATAGTATAGCTCCACATACCTGCTGGATAACTTGGAACAAACCCTAAATAAGTAAGTGTATATTGAAATGACTTTTTTATTTCTTTCACAGCATTTTTAAAATATTCTTCCTGTAAAAATGGAGACTCTGTTTGGGCTGCCATAATCCCATTTTCTCTGAGGGAACTTTTAACTTTGTTATAAAAATCCTCTTTAAACAAAACTTCAGCAGGGCCTATTGGGTCTGAAGAATCCATAATAATGACATCGTAGTAATTTTTCATTTCTTTCAAAAAATCGTTTCCATCTTCTATAAAGATTTTTACTTTTGGATCTCTTAACTTTGAAGATACGAAAGGCAGGTACTTTTCAGATGCTATTATAACCTCCTCATCAATTTCACATAGATGAACTTCTTTTACTGTTGGATGTTTTAGAGCTTCTCTAACGCTTCCTCCATCACCACCGCCTATTATTAAAATCCTTTCAGGATTTGGATGTTTTAAAATTGCAGGGTGAACAAGCATTTCATGATACATAAATTCATCTCTTTCTGTAGTCTGAATTGCCCCATCCAGCACGAGAACTTTCCCAAATTCAGGAGTTTCTAATATAAGTATCTCTTGATACTTTGATTTGATAGTTTTAACTTGAGTTGCTTTAATAGTAAGACCTACATTTTCTGTCTGATATTCTGTAAACCATACAAAATTCTTTCCCAATTTTTTCTCCATAGGAGTTTTTATCTTGAAACATTTTACAACATTTTCTCTACAAAATAAAAAAGCCCCCTTAAATGGGGGCCTGTATAGATTAAATTAAACGCCACTTTTATTTCTTAGAATAAGAATCCAGCTTCGAATGCTACTACAGTTCTGTTGTCTTTTTCTTTTCCTTTGTTATCAACAAAAGAGTTTTTATCTGCCTTTGTGTACGCAAGTTCAACTCTTGCAAATGTATTTTTAGTAGGTTTGTAAGTTGGTGTAATTGTAAATGACCATGTTTTGTCATTTCCTAGTAAGTAAATATCGGTGTTTTTATTGTTATCTACGTATTCAATTCTTATAGGAACAGTTACATTTGCGATTTGAGCATCTAAGAAATCAAAGTTTAAGTTAAGAGCTACACCCCAAGCGTTATCATCAGCATTAGCCGCTGGTCTGTCATCTAATTTAGTGTAGTCAAACTCGATTCCACCTTTTACTATTCCTGCATCACCTTTTAAGCAAAGTACATATAAATCTCTTCCATTTGCTTCATTATATGTGTGTAAGCCTATTTTTACTGGTTCAACATTGATAACAGCTCCAGCTTCAAATGCATCATTGATTTGATTATTTAAAGGATTAGTTGTTTGTCCTTGTCTTAATCCTCCACCTTGGTTGTAACCTACGTAAACTTTAGCCATTCCAAGGTCATAGTTTACTCTTGCACCTTTGTAAACTACAGGATGCCCTGTAAAGAGTATACCTCTTGTGTAGTGTTGGTTTAGTATTGTTAAAGGAGCTTCTCCAAATTTGTTCCAGAGTAAACCTGCATCAATAGAAAGTCCTTCTGTTGGAGCAATAGTTACATATGCAAGCCAAGGCTTGAGAGAGTTGTTTGTTTTTCCATAGGCAATTAAGTTGTAGTTGTTGATAACATCTGTAGATGCTATTACAGTTGGAATTTCAAAATTTGCGAATGCTGCGTTAAACCCTATTGGACTTTTATCTGGATCTGCATCAGCTTTTAATCCAACTGCAACAGTAGAAACATAGAAGTTATCTTTGTTTCCTTGAGTTACAGCATCATTTTTTGCATACTCGTAAGCTGCAGAAATTCCTCCATATAGAGTAATATCAGAGTTTGCTACAGTTAAAGTTCCTGCCTGTGCTGCTCCAGCTGCAAACAATCCTGCTGCTGCTAAACTTAATACTTTTTTCATTTAAAAAACCTCCTTAAAATATATTTTTGTGATTATAAGCATATTCAAAAAATCCTTTTTTGTCAAGCACTCACTTACTTTATTAATTTATTCGGATTTTTTTATGAAAACTTTATGCCAAATTTAAATTTAATATTTCCTATAATAAGGAAATAAAACTTATTCGTATTTTTGCAAAAATGCAAAATTTTATCTGTTGTAGCGTTCTAAAAATTCTTGTTTAAAATCCTTAAACTGGTTCTTTTTGATAGATGACCTTATATCTTCCATTAGTTTATTATAAAAGCGTATATTATGAATTGTGCCCAGTATCATACCTGTAA
The DNA here is from genome assembly GCA_964516095.1 of uncultured Aquificales bacterium. Lineage (GTDB taxonomy): Bacteria > Aquificota > Aquificia > Aquificales > Hydrogenothermaceae > Hydrogenothermus. Next base: position 44,204 of record CAZEYS010000004.1, on the reverse strand, counting down.
TTTCCTGTGCATTGTAAAGATGTCTGACATAACCTTTGGAAAAATTTTTACATGTATAACAGTCACACAGTGGGTCTATTGGTTCTTCGCTTAGTTTATACTTTGCAGCCTTTATATTTACCCTACCAAAATGGGTAAAAAGTGTTCCATTTCGGGCATTGCGTGTTGGCATTACACAGTCAAACATATCTATACCTCTATTTACACATTCAATTATATTCTCAGGGGTCCCAACTCCCATCAAGTATCGTGGTTTATTTTCTGGGATTAAAGGGGTTACAGTTTCTACTATAGAATACATGTATTCTGCAGGCTCCCCAACAGATAGTCCTCCAATGGAGTATCCATCCATATCCATTTCTACAGTTTTTAATGTACTTTCAATCCTTAAATCTTCATAAACAGAACCCTGGATAATTCCAAATAGAGCTTGGTTTTCATTTTTTTTAGCTTTTTTAGATCTTTCTAACCATTTTAAAGTTTTTATAACTGAATCTTCAGCCTGTTTTTTGGATACTGGATATGGGGGACATACATCCAATGGCATCATTATGTCACTTCCAATAATTTCCTGGATTTCTATTACCTTTTCTGGTGTAAAAAAATGCCAGCTTCCATCTAAATGAGATTTAAATTTTACTCCCTCATCTGTTAGTACAACTGCTGGTTTATGACCTTTTCCTTTATCTTTATTACCAGCTAAAGAGAAAACCTGAAATCCTCCACTATCAGTTAAAATAGGAAGTTGCCAGTTCATAAACTTATGTAGTCCACCAAAATGTTTTAGAACATCTATCCCAGGTCTCAGATATAAATGATAAGTATTACCTAGTATAATCTGAGGTTTTGTTTCTAGAAGATGGTGTTTTGTGATAGCTTTGACAGTCCCTTGAGTTCCAACAGGCATAAAAACAGGAGTTTCTATTACTCCATGTGGAGTAGTTATAATGCCAAGTCTTGCATTTCCATCTTTTTTAATTAATTTAAAATCAAACAGTGCTTTCTACCTCTGTCGTGTATTTTACTCCTACAGATAAAAAATTTATTATAACTTTTTATACGATGCAAAATAAATTTATAGATGCAGTTTTAAAACAAGCACAAAAAGCATATGAAAAAGGTGAAGTTCCTGTTGGAGCTATTATTGTTAAAGACAATCAAATTATAGCCAGAGGGTATAACCAGAGGATTAATAAAAATAGTGGTATCTATCATGCAGAAATTGTTGCAATTGAAAAAGCCTGCAAAAAGTTAAATAGTTGGCGTTTAGATGACTGCGAGATATGGGTATCATTAGAACCCTGCATAATGTGTGCTGGAGCAATTATGCAAACAAGGATAAAAAAGGTATATTTTTTAGCTCAGGATACTAAAGGAGGAGCTGTTATTAGTAAATATACGTTGTTTGATGACCAAAAACTTCCATTTAAGGTTGAATATGAGTATATTCCTGTTAAAGAAGCCTCGGATATTTTAAAAAGATTTTTTAAGGAGAAACGTGAAATAAAAAAATAAGAATATACGAATATGAGAAAGGTTATAGTAAAGTAGAATAGTTGGGTTATATAATATAAAAACTTAAATTTTTAAGGAGGTTTATTTAAACAGATGTTTTTAGATAGAGAAACTTATGAAAAGATACATATATCGCCAAAGGAAGTAAAAGAAAAAATTGATAAAGGTGAAGATTTTATTCTACTGGATGTTAGAGAGCCACAAGAATACAATTTTTCAAGAATAAAAGAAAAGGAAGCTATGCTTGTTCCTTTAATGCAACTTCCTGCTGTAATGGACAAGCTCCCTAAAGATAAACCTATTTATGTTCTATGTAGAAGTGGTAATAGAAGTTTACAGGCAACTTTATGGTTAAGACAGAAAGGTTTTGAAAATGTAAAAAATATTGAAGGTGGAATATTAGCCTGGTCTGATGAAGTGGATCCTTCAGTTCCTAAATACTAATTTTAAGGGCATTTTGCCCTGTTTTTGTTATGAAAGAGTATAAATACATCTTTGGACCTGTAAATTCCAGAAGATTCGGTGTGTCTTTAGGTATAGATTTAAGTCCAGATAAGAAAAGTTGTAATTTTGACTGTTTGTACTGCGAGCTCCAGAAAGATACTCCTATAGATAAAATAAAAAATGAACCTAATGTAGAAAATATTATTGAAGAAGTTAAAGATTTTCTTTCTAAAAACCGTTTTCCTGATGTTATAACAATTACAGCAAACGGCGAGCCTACACTATACTCACAGTTAAAAACTCTTGTAGAAAAGTTAAATAAAATAAAAAATAAATCAAAGTTATTAATCCTTTCAAATGCTTCTACAATATATAAAAAAGAGATTAGAGATATTCTCGTAGACTTAGACATTGTAAAGTTGTCGCTGGACGCTGCAATTCCCGATGTTTTTAAAAAAGTTGACAGGCCTCTACCTTCTATATCTATCGAGAAAATAATTGATGGAATTGGAAAATTCAGAAAAGTTTTTAGTAACACATTGATAATAGAAATTCTTCTTGTAAAGAATATAAATGACAGTAAAGAAAACTTAGAAAAGCTTGCACATATATTAAAAGAGATTAAGCCAGATAGAGTTGATATAGGAACAGTGGACAGACCTCCAGCTTATAGAGTAAAACCTCTTACCAACAATGAGTTACTAAAGGCTGCTGAGTATTTTAAGGGTTTAAATGTGAATATAGTGTATAGTCATGAAAGTAACCCTGTCAAATACTACTTTTCAGAAAAAGATATTATAAATACATTAAAGAGAAGACCTCTTACACTTAAAGATGTAGAGCTGTTATTTGATGAAAAATCTAAAAAAGTATTTTTTGAGCTTTTAAAAAACAATATAATAAAAGAACAAAAAATTGGAAATGTTTCATTTTATAAGGTATGAGATGGAAATAGATTTGCCTCACGCTTTTTTTGGAAGGTTTGCAGTTCTTGTACCTTTACTTGCTTTATTTTTTGAAGTTGCGGCAGTGATTACTCAGAAAAAATTTGTTGAAAAATTCTCTGGATATTTAGTTATATTCGCCTCTATACTTGTAATACTTGCAGGTCTTACAGGAGTGCAAGAGTATCTTTATCTGTTAAAGCAGAATTTAAATTACAAATTCACATTACACGAGTACCTGGGAACAGTTATAGTTTTTAGTTTTTCGCTAATAATGTTTTTAAGGCTTTATCTCCTAAGAAAAGAGAATGTAAAGATTGCTACATTTTACATATTTTTTTACGTTATAGTTGTGATGATAAATTTATTCAGTAATGAAATTGTAGTTCATACACTTCGAGGAAATTAATGATTTTATTGGAAGAAAACTACTGGAAAAAATTTAAATCATTTCAAGATATAGAAAAAAATCAGTGGGAAAACTGGAAATGGCAAATATCCAACAGATTTGTAGATATTAATGACGTGGAAAAACTATTTAAAGTATCTGAAGATTTAAAAAGTGCTTTTGAAAGAACCAGCTCTATTTTTCACTTTGGGGCAACACCTTACTATGTTTCGCTAATACAGGATTTTACATACTCAGACCCTATATTCAGACAGATATTTCCACATATGGATGAAATTGATGAAAATAAACAGAGGAGAGCCGAATTCGATCCTTTTAAAGAAGATGATCTTTCTCCTGTTGAAGGGTTAATTCACAGATATCCAGACCGGGTATTGATGAGAGCAACAAATTTTTGTTCTGTTTATTGCAGACATTGTATGAGAAAAAGAATGTTTTTAGAAGAAGAACGTGCAAGGAAAAAAGAAGAATATGATTTGATGTTCAAATATATAAAAGAAAATAAAAATATTAGAGAAGTTATAATATCTGGAGGAGACCCTCTAACTCTTCCTAATAGAAAACTGGATTATATTTTGAAAAATCTATATGAAATCGCCCATGTGGATATTATCAGAATAGGCAGTAGAGAACTGGTAGTAAATCCTTACAGATTTTTTGATGAAGGTCTTCTTTCTCTATTTGAAAAATATGAAAAAATATGGTTAGTTACTCATTTTAACCATCCTAATGAAATAACAAACATAACTAAAAAAGCTGTTAAAAATATACTTTCAACAGGTACTCCAGTTTTAAACCAGACAGTTTTAATGAAAAAAATTAATGATGATGTAAATATAATAGAAAATCTTATGAGAGATTTATTAAAAGTAAAGATAAAACCTTACTATCTTTTTTATGCGGACCCTGTAAAAGGTACTATACATTTTAGAACCGATTTAGAAGATGGAATAAAAATTATTGAACATCTTAGAGGTAGAGTTTCAGGGCTTGCAACACCTATTTATGCTGTTGACCTTCAGGGTGGTTTTGGAAAAGTTCCAGTATTTCCTAACTATATAGTGGAGCAAACAGATGATTACATTGTTTTTAAAAATTTTGAAGGGAAGTTAGTCAAGCAATGGAAGTAAATATTTACGAAAAAAAGAAAGCTCTTCTAATTGCAGTTATTCTAAACTCCTTAATTGTAATATCTCAAATAATATTTGGTGTTATTTCTAATTCATCGGCATTAATCGTTGACGCAGTTCATAATTTGCAGGATGTACTGTCTTTGGTTTTGGCTTATATTGCAGCTGTGTTTATGGTAAAGGAACCAACCCAGCGTATGACTTATGGTTATTTAAGAGCAGAAGTTATGTCAGGTTTTGTGAACTCGCTATTTTTGATGGGTGCAATATTTGTTATGATAATATCTTCTGTTGAAAAGCTTTTAAATCCTCAACCGATAAATGGTGTTATTGTAATCGTTGTTGGACTAATAGCATTTGTAGTAAATTCTTTATCAGCTTTTTTATTAGGCTTTCATCATCACCACGACCATCACCATCATGAAGATTTAAATATTAAAGCAGCGTATTTACATCTTTTAAGTGATTCTTTAATTTCTTTAGGTGTAGTTATAGGAGGTATTGCAATATACTTGTTTTCTATTTATTGGATAGACCCTCTTTTAGCTATCGTATTTTCTATTTACATTTTAAAAGAAACTTATCCAGTCTTAAAAAAAACATTTTTCATATTAATGGAGAGTGTTCCTGTAGACATAAGCCTTGTGAGCGTAAAAAAAATTATTGAAAGATTTCCTGAAGTTAAGGAAATACATGATTTACATATTTGGTCCTTATCTTCTAAAGATGTTTATTTAACTGTTCATATTAAAATCGATAAAGAAAATATTAAAGATATTGACTTACTGATAAAAAAAATAGAAAACGAGTTAAGGAAAATCGGTATCAATCACATAACCATACAGGTAGAAACTTCAAATTTCAACTGTGAAAATATTTACTAAAATAAAAAAGGGGCTTTTTAAGCCCCTATAAAAAATTATTCTATATCACATTTAACGTCATAAAGGATATCATCCCATGGATGTCTGTATAAAGGCATATCAAGTCTTTTTTCATCTAGATAATGTCCGATAAATCCGATTGTTCTTCCTAAAACAAAGAATGCATTAAATGCTCCTGCATTTATAAGCTCGTCTATCTCTTCGTCAGTGTATCCAAGTTCTCTAAACATATCGACAAGTAAAACACCAATAGTTCCATCAACATTCAGAATTAGATTTTCTTTTTTAGATGTTGTTAACTTCTCTACTTCTAATGCGTAATCAAGAAGCTCTGTTTTAGGGAAGTTTTCTTTCGCAAAGTTTTTAAGAAGTTCTACCCTTTTATCAGGATTTTTGGTGGATTTTATTCTGTGTCCTATTCCAGGTATAGGTATCTTTTCTACATTTTTCATGTAAGCAACAAACTCGTCTGGAGACATATTCTTTTCTTTTGCCATTTTAAAGTATTTGGCTGCTCCATCAATTGCTCCACCAAATCTTGGACCGATTGTGAGTATACCTGTAACTATAGAAGACATTAAATCCTTTCCAGCTCGTGCAGTTACTTTTGTATTATGAGCTCCTGAAACAGCTGGTCCGTGGTCTGCAACTATTTTTATAACCATATCTATGAATTTTGAAGCCCAATCTGGGAACTTTTTCTTAAACCATAATAAACCAATAACATCAGCAATTGAGTATCCTTTTTCTACAACCTCAGAGATAGGAACGCCACAGTAAGTTGCTTCCTCACCTCTGTCATCTGATATAGTACAGATAAAGTTAGTTGGACGTCTAACTTTTCCTTCTTTTACTGCTTTTGCATAATCTTCTGGAATTGGTGGAACTTCTGGTTCTTTTATTTCTGGAATTTCTCCTCTTGCATGTAACTCTTCATAAACTCCTCTTATTAATTCAGGCAGTTCATTAAACGATTTTGGAACATACGCTCCAGCTTCTCTTAGAGCTTCGTTTTTAGCATCGGCAGTTTCTCTTTCGGCTCCTGCCTTTGCTCCTGCGTGTCCAAACTGAACCTCACCACCAAAATGTTTAGATATTGTTCCTATACACCATGCTATAACAGGTTTTGTTATTTTGCCTTCTTTTAAGGCTTCTGCAACTCTATACTCCAGCTCACCACCAACTTCTCCAAGAAGAACCATCATTTTTACTTGCGGATTTTTTTCATATCTGAGCATGTGGTCTAAAAAGTCTGTACCTGGATATCTATCTCCTCCAATTGCTATACCTTCTGCAAGTCCATTTGCATTTCTCGCTATAACGTTTGAAAGCTCGTTAAATAAACCACCAGATCTTGTTACAAGACCAACGGAACCTGGTCTGTGGAGTTTTGATTTTATTATATTTTCAATAGTTCCACCTGTATTTGCTATTCTGAAGGCTCCTGGTGCTATTCCTCCTACAGTGGCAGGTCCTATCAACCACTTTCCAAGTTCTTTTGCTTTTACTCTCATTATTCTTGCAAATCTTTCAGGAATACCTTCAGCAGTTATTGCAATTGTTCTAATTGTTGGAAGGTCAAGAGCTTCCATTGTAACGTTATACGCTGTTCTAAAAGATGCAAAGTTTAAAAGAACATCTGCTTCAGGAAAATCTTTTGCAGCATCTGGAGTAGATTTATAAATTGGTATCATAATTTCCTTAGTTCCATAAAAGAACTTCTCAAATTTTCTTCCACTTGTAGGAGCTACAATTGCTGTAACTGAAGGTTCTCTTCCTACCACATAGTCGTAATCTAACATTCTTTGTATTGCATTTCTGTTTAAATTCCAGAAAATAGCTTTTGTATTTTTGTCAAACAATAAGTAATCAGGTTTGCTCATTTTTACCTCCTTAATTTGCTTTATTGGGCTACAACTTTATTTTCATCGATAGCTTTCTTAACTATTTCTGTCATGTGAGTTTCTGGTCCGTAAACTTCAATTGGAATCCCAAGCTCTTCTGCTGCCTGTTTTATTTTCTTTAATCCAATTTCATAGTTTGGTCCACCACGTCTTACATAAACTTTTACTCCAACTTCCCTTAGTTTGTCTGCATATTCTTTCATAGCATCAATAATACCTTCAAATGTTTTGGCAACGTCAGTAAAGTTTGCTATAGCTCCACCAATTATTAAAATTTTAGGACCTTGTGGGTGTTTACTTCTTGTCATAAGGTCAAAAACAGTTTTTACATACTCTCTTGTTTCTGCTCTTGAAGGGTTTCCTGAGTACTCACCATAGTTTGCCAGTTCTTTTACTGCTCCAAGGTCTGCAACTGTATCTGCATAAACTACAGATGCACCACCACCTGCTACCAATGTCCAGATTCTTCCTTCAGGGTTTAGTATTGTTAGTTTTAAAGATGCCCCTGATTTTTCATCCATTTCTTTGATGTATTTTTCCTCTGGACTTAATTCTCCTCCAAATCCTGCAGGAAATTCTAATTGCCCCCATTTTTTACCAGCTACAAATTGTGCTGTATCGTCTACTCTACCAACAAAGTCTAATGGGTAAACTTTGTTGCCAACCATAACTAATGGGTTGATTTCAAGATAAGCAAAGTGTAAATCTCTAAATAGTTTATAAAGTCTGTATACAAAATCGGCAAATTTTTCTTTATCTTTTATTTCAGCAGGCACATTTTCTTCTATTATTTTCTTTATTTCCTCGTCTGTGGCATTTATAGGTATTTTTACTTCAACAACTTTATCCCAGTTTTCTTCCACCTCTATTCCACCGAATGCAGACATATAAATGATATCTTCGTTTTCGCCAGTTGTAATAGCTACATAATACTCTTCTTCTGGTTTGTGTGGTACAAAAGGTTCTACTAAAAAGTGGGTTAATTTCCCTTTTACTCCGTTGATTTCAACTTCTTCAGACATTTTTTGTTTTATCCACTCTTTAGCATCTTCCCAGGTAACATCCCCGGGCTTTTCTTTTTTGAAGAAGATTAATCCTAATTTTCCTCTTTTTCCAAAGAGCATATCCGGTTTTGCAACAAGTGGAGTTTCTTTAACCCATGGGTATTGCTCTGGTATTTTATCAAGGTCTGTTTCAGGAGTGATTAAAATTGATTTAAATTCATACTCGAAGTCTCCATTGAAATACTCTTCCCAGTTTTGGGCTAAAATCCTTTTCCCATCGTACTCTCTAATACCTCTTTGAGCCATCTAATTCCTCCTACTAAAAAAAGCTTAAAAATTCTTTTACTAACATATTTTAACAAAAAGTTACTCAAAATAAAACAATGTTTGAAATTTATATAAAAATAAAAAAGCCCCGAATGGGGCTTAATAAGAGGAATATATAGAATTTTAGATTTAATTTTATTGGTTAAATAGAGTCGATTATTCTATTTAAAGTTTCACTTGGTCTCATAGCCTTTTCAGCTTTTTCATCATCTGGATGATACCAACCACCAATATCTGCTGGCTTTCCTTCAGAAGCTCTGATTTCTTCTAATATTTTCTGTTCATTTTCTTTTAAATCTGCGTAAACTTTTCCAAATATTTCTGCAAGTTCTTTATCTTCTGTTTGATTTGCAAGCTCTTCTGCCCAGTATAATGCCAAGTAAAAGTGTGAACCTCTGGTATCTAATTCTCCTACTTTTCTTTTTGGAGTTTTATCATTGTCTAAATACTTTTCTACTGCTTTGTCTAATGTTTTTGCTAAAAGGAGAATTCTTGGGTTTTCTTTGTTATGAAGAGTTTTTAGTTGTTTATATGCAAGTTTTAAAGCTTCAACAAAAGCCATAAATTCTCCAAGAGAATCCCATCTTAAGTGGCTCTCTTTTAAGAACTGCTCAACGTGTTTAGGAGCAGAACCACCTGCACCTGTCTCAAATACTCCACCTCCAGCAATTAGAGGTACTATAGATAAAGATCTTGCTGATGTTCCAACCTCAATTATAGGGAATAAATCTGTAAGATAGTCTCTTAGGACGTTTCCAGTTACAGATATAGTATCTTTACCTTCTCTAAACCTTGCAAGTGTATACTTCATAGCATTTTCAGGGGCTTTTATGTACCATTCCACATCACTTAAATCATATTTTGGAAGTTCTTCTTTTACCTTTTCTATAAGGTTTTTATCATGGGCTCTGTATTCATCAAGCCAGAATACTATTGGAAGACCAGATTCTTTTGCTCTGTTTACTGCAAGTTTAATCCAGTCTCTTATTGCTAAATCTTTAGTTATACAGCTTCTCCAGATATCTCCTTCTTCTACACAGTGTTCTATAAGAACATTTCCTTCTTCATCTACGACTTTCATTTTACCATCTGCTGGTGGGAAGAATGTTTTGTCGTGTGAACCGTACTCTTCTGCTTTCATTGCCATTAATCCAACGTTTTGAACTGTTCCGATTTTTGTTGGATCAAACTGTCCTTTTGCTTTTATATCTTCTACGATTTCTTTATACATAGTTGCGTAAGACCTGTCTGGTATAGATAATACAACATCGTCTACTTCTCCAGATGGACCCCAGCCTTTTAATCCGTTTTTGATTACTGCTGGTACTGATGCATCTATAATTACATCATTAGGTCTGTGTAGATTTGTTATTCCTCTATCAGAATCTACCATATACATTCTTGGTCTTTTTTGATATATTTCTTCAATAGTTTTTTTCACAGCATTTTTTTCTTCTTCTGGGAGAGTTTCCAATTTTTCTTCCAACTCCTGCATTCCTGATTCAGGTTTCCATCCTAACTTTTCTATTATGTCGCCATGTTTTTCAAACAACTCTTTATAGTAAACTCTTATAGCATCACCAAATATTACAGGGTCAGAAACTCTCATCATTGTTGCTTTAACGTGAAGTGAAAATAGAATATCTTCATCTTTTGCATTTTCTATTACTTCTTCAAAGTATTTTCTAAGTGCTTTTCTACTCATGTATGTTCCGTCTACAACGTCTCCCTGTCCAAGTTCTACTTCTTTTAATACTGTTTGGTTTCCTTCTTTATCTTCAAAGATATATTTTATTTTTGTATCCTTATCTAATATTACTGATTTTTCATTTTGATAAAAATCACCTGTTTTCATATGAGCAACATGAGATTTTGAAGATGGAGAAACATCTCTTAACTTGTGAGGATGTTTTTTTGCATAATTTTTCACTGCAGGGGCAAGTCTTCTATCTGAGTTACCCTGTCTTAAAACTGGGTTAACAACAGAACCAACACATCTATCATATCTTTCTTTAATCTGTTTTTCTTCTTCTGTTTGAGGATTATCTGGGTAGTCTGGTAATGGATATCCCTGTCCTTGGAGCTCTTTTATTGCTTCCTTTAATTGAGGTAAAGATGCAGAAATATTTGGTAGTTTCATTATATTTGCTTCTGGTTTCCAGACTAACTCTCCAAGATAAGCTAAATCATCAGAAACTCTTTTATCCTCAGGTAATAAATCTGAAAATTGGGCTAAAATTCTTCCTGCTAAAGAAATGTCTCTAACTTCAATTTCTACATCTGCAAATTTTGTGTATTGTCTAAAAATTGGTAATTCTGAATAAGTAGCTAATGCTGGTGCTTCGTCTACCTTTGTCCATATGATTTTTGCCTTGGCCATAAAGTTTTACCTCCATCTTATTTTGCATTGTGATATTAGTTATAAAATTTTATCAGACCATATCTTAAAAATCAAACACTGTTTTATTTTTTATAAAAATAAACAATACGTATTTACTCGGCTTTCACAACTCTTGGAACTATGAAAAATCCATTTTCTGCGTGTGGTGCATTTTGTAAAGCTTCTTCTTGTGAAAGTCCTCTTTTTATTTCGTCTTTTCTGAGAGGAGTTGGTATATCTATCAGTTCATAAAATGGTACAACTTCTTTTGTTTCCAGCTGTTCCAGCTTTTCTACAAATTTTATTATCTGAGGAAGTTGTTTTGAAAAAATTTCAACTTCTTCTTCTGATAATGAAAGCTTTGAAAGCTTTGCTATTTTAAGAACTGTTTCTTTATCTATCATAGTTTTTACCTCATATGAGAAAAATCATTTAAAAAAGAATAACTTAGAATATAATTTTAATCAAGCTTTGAAAGTTTGAAATGGACTTTAGAAGCATCCCCCCTCCCTCCCCCTCCATTTCCTGCGGGTTTGCCCCTTAAATGGCAACCCGCCTTTTTAATAAAATTCTATCATTTTCTTTTTTTTCTTTTTTTAAAGTAATTTTCTATCCATTTTAATGCCTTTTCAGGTTTGTCTAATAAATCTTCCTGTCCGTTTTTTATAAGTAAAGCTTTCTGTTTTTCTGATAGTTCATAATTTTTCATTGCTTCTTTTTTAGCTTTGTTTATCCATTTTTTTATTTTCTCTTTATCTTTTAGTACTTCTTCAGGTAGTTCTAATCCTGTTTTTTCAGCCAGAGCTTTTGCATAGGCTATTTGTTTTTCTGTTGGTTTTGTTTCTTTATGCTCATCTATAAATTTTTTTAGCTCCTTTGGATTATCTAAGATTGAAGATATATCTTTACCATGTTTTTTTGCTAAATCCAAAGCATAATTTACCATTTTTTTGGATACAGGCTGGGTTTTTCTATTTGTGGATTTTTCATATAGTTGTTTGACAAACTCTTTCCAGTTTTTTTTGTTTTGTTCAACATAATCAAGGAACTGTTCCATATTTTTTGTAAAATCGTAGTCTATAACCCATTTGTAGTGCTTATCTAAATAATCTATTAAATAAAATGCATTTTCTGTTGGGACAAGGCTCATTCCTTCTTTTTTCACATAACCTCTATCTTTTATGGTTTTTATTATGGTAGCATAGGTGGACGGTCGTCCAATTCCCAGTTCTTCTAATTTCTTTACTAAAGATGCTTCACTATACCGTGATGGTGGTTTTGTCCATTTTTCTTCTATTTTCTGGTCTACTTTATTTACTAATTCCCCTTTATCTAAAGGAGGAAGTGTATTTTTTTCCTCTTTTTCTTCTTCTTGACTATCTTTATATACTTTTTTAAATCCTTCAAATTTTAAAACCGAACCTGTTGTTTTAAATTTATATCCTTTAATATCAAAGTGAGCTGTTGTCCTTTCATAAATTGCATCAGGCATCTGCGATGCTATGGTTCTTTCATATATAAGCTTTAAAAGTTTAAAATGGTCTTCTGTTAAATCTTTTTTAAACACCAGTTCTTTTTGTTTTTCTATATTTACAAAATTTGTAATTCTTATAGCTTCATGGGCATCAGCTTGTGTATTTTTTGCTTTATATGTTCGTGCCTTCGGGGGTAGAAATTCTTCTCCAAACTCTTTTTTTATCAGGTTTCTTATCTCTTTTAACGCTTCTTTGGAAATACGTGTACTGTCGGTTCTATGGTATGTAATTAACCCAGATTCAAATAAATCTTGAGCTAACATCATAGTTTTTTCTGGAGAAAATCTCAAATTAGAACTTGCAGCCTGCTGCAATGTTGAAGTAATAAATGGAGGTTTTGGCTTTTGTTTAACAACTTTCTTCTCTATTTTTACTACTTTGGCTTTTTTTTCGTTTTTAATTTCATTGAATATTTTTTCTGCCTTTTCTTTTTCTTCTATTTTTTGTTTTTCGTAATTTGCATTAAACTTTATATTTTCTTTTTCTAAAGTCACATCAAGTACATAATAGGGTGTTGGCTTGAATTCCTGTATTTCTTTTTCCCTTTCTACTATTAATCTTACTGCTGGAGATTGTACTCTACCTACTGAAAATCTTCCTCCTATTTCTTTAGATGCGTTGGGAGAGAGGGTATAACCAACTATTCTGTCTCCAACTCTTCTGCCTAAAAAAGCATTAAACAAACCAAAATTAGTTTCTTCAAATTTAGGTGCATTTTTTATAGTTTCCTTAATATGTTTTTCGGTTATTTCATGAAATTCTGCTCTTTTTATATCTTTTGCTTTATTTTTCAGTTCTTGATACATAAAATAACCTATTGCATATCCTTCTCTATCTGGGTCGGTTGCTATATAAACTTCCTTGTCTTTTGCCAGTTTTTTTATTTCCGATAACATTTTTTTGTGTTTTGGGGATTTAATTACAAAACTTGGTTCAAAAGTTTTAAGGTCTACTCCCATGTCTTTTTCAGGTAAGTCTTTAAAATGCCCAACAGTCGCTTTTACTACGAAATCTTTTCCTAAGAATTTCTGAATTTCTTTAGCTTTTTTTGGGGATTCTACGATTACTAATTTCTCAGCCAATCTACCTGACCTCTTTTAAAGTTTTTGTTAATTATAATATTTTTTTAGATTTTAAATTTTCTAAGGTTTTAATGGTATTAAAAGTTAACCATCTAACTTTGCCGTTTTTTATTGCCATCTGTATAGCTTTTTCTCTATTGGTTAACCTTGTTGTTTTTCCTGTTTTTACTTCTATAAATATTACTTCTAAGTTATCAAAGTCCTCATCTTCTAAACCTTTAAATGCAATAAAGTCTATTGGAGAACCTAAAAATCTAAGATCTTTTGGATTTATATTGTATTGATTGAATATTAACAAAGGTGCAAGATGTTCGCCGACTTTACCAATAATAGTAGAAGATGACTTCTTGATTGCATCTTTTCTTATAGCCTTTTCTTTTTTTTGAATCCACTCTTTGAACTTATTCTGGTATTCATGTTCAAAAATTTTCCTTAATTCGTTCTCCAGAAGTATTCTGTCTTTTTCTTTATACTCATCTATTTTTCGTGTTATTATCTGGTTCATGTTCTCCAGTGTTTCAGTTAACTGTTTTTCTTTTTGTTCTTTTTCTTTCTGAAGATTTTCTATTTCGTGTTTTAAAAATTCAAACAGTTTTTGCTGATTTTTTAGCCTTATTAATAAAAAAAGGATAATAACAAAAGCAAGTATTAAAGATACTGCAAAAATTACATATATACTATTTATCATAAAGATATACCCCCCTCTTAATTAAATTATGTTTTAGTTAACGGATCTTGAAGCCCTAAACTTTCGAAGGCTTCTTGTCTTTGTTTACATGTTGCACACTCTCCACAAGGAGGTAGCGTTCCCTTATAACATGAGTATGTTTTTTCAAAAGGGACTTTCAGTTCAATTCCCAGTTTTAAAACATCAGTTTTTGTCATTCCTAAAAAGGGTGTCCATACTCTAATTCTATTCTTTTTATTAGCAACCATAACAGAACTTGCATTGATAGCTGCTTCAGCAGAAGACGCAAACTCTGCACGACAGTCTGGGTAAGGAGAATCTACTGAGTGAATTCCAATACCAATGTTTTCAATTTCGTAAACATCTGCAAAAGATGCAGCAATAGATAGAAAATTTAGATTTCTCATTGGAACAGTTGTTATCGGTGGTGAAGATGGATAGCTTTCTGCTGGAACATCTATACTTTCATCTGTAAGAGCATTACCTTTTATATTTTTCAAATGAGGTATTTCTACAATAAAATGGTGTTTTACATTAGCTTCTTTAACAAGTTGTTTGGCAAATTCAAGCTCTATGTTGTGTTTTTGCCCATACTCAAAACTTATTGCATAAATATCTTTAAATTTTTCCTTTGCAAGCCACAGTAAAGTGGCACTATCCATACCTCCTGAAACAAGAACAATAACATTTTTTTCCTTGTCCATTTTTAGTTTTCCTTACATGAGTTGAATGGTAAAATAATATAATTAAATAATTGGATAGGCAACGTTTTTGAAATTTCTTCAATTTTTTTTGTTTTATATAGCAGGCTTTCTTCTTTCTGTCTTAACAACCTATTTATATTTAAAGGAAAATAGATTTGGAGATTATACACATATAATATTAACAGGTTTGTATGCTTTTATTCCCTTTGTTTCCTTTGTTAGTATTGATTTTAAAGGAAAATTTTGTCTTATCTTATTTTTTATTGTTTCTTTAAGTCTATTTTTGCCACTGTTTTATATAGGTGTTAATGAAATCTTAAAAACTTCCATCTTAATTTATTGTTTATTTTTGAGTATTATATTTTGTAGAACAAAAAAGAGGTATAGAAGATTAGTATGAAAGAAGAAATAAAGCAAAAAGTTATCGAAGCTTTAAGTAAAGAAATACCCCAAATTGAAAAGATAAAGGACAGAATAAAAATTGAAACTCCCAAAGAAGAAAAATTTGGAGATTTTTCAACAAATGCAGCTTTTTTACTTTCTAAGGAACTTAAGAAAAAACCTTTAGAGGTTGCAAGTGATATAAAGAATATTTTAGAAAAAGAAGGTATTTTTGAAAAAGTAGAAGTTGCTGGTGCAGGATTTGTAAATTTATACCTTTCTAATAAATATTTCCTCAAAGTCTTAGAAAAGGCTATTGTTGAAGGTGATATATATGGGGAGATTCATAATAAAGATAAAGGTAAAGTGAATGTAGAATTTGTCAGTGCAAATCCAACAGGTCCTTTGCATTTAGGGCATGGTAGAGGTGCAGTAGTTGGAAATGCTCTTGCAAATATTCTAAAGTATTCAGGATATAGTGTGGTAAAAGAGTTCTATATAAATGATGCAGGTCGTCAAATTCTGAAGTTAGGGGAGTCTATTTATGCCCGTTTTAGACAAATAGAAGAACCTGATTATCCATTTCCAGAAGATGGTTATCATGGTGAATATATTAAGGATATAGCTAAGGAAATATATCTTCATGAGAGAGAAAAAATTTTAAAATTTACTTCTAAAGATGAGGCGATCCAGTGGATGGCTGAGTATGGTAAAAATCTATTACTAAAAAAAATACAACATGATTTAAAGCTTTTAAATGTAGAATTTGATATATGGACAAGCGAAAAAGAACTCTATCAACAAGGAAAAGTTCAAGAAGTATTAGAATTTTTAAATAAAAAGGGGTTAATCTACGAAAAAGACGGAGCTTTATGGTTAAAAACCACCCTTTATGGTGATGATAAAGATAGAGTTTTGAAAAAATCTGATGGAACGTACACTTATTTTGCTGGAGATATTGCATATCACTATGACAAACTTCAAAGGGGATACGATAAAGCAATAAATATATGGGGAGCAGATCACCATGGATATTTTCCAAGACTCAAAGCAGCAGTAATGGCTTTAGGTGCTGATGAAAATTGGTTAGAAGTACTTTTCATACAACTTGTTAAGTTATTTAAAGAAGGAAAAGAAGTAAAAATGTCCAAAAGGGCAGGAGAATTCATAACATTAAGAGATTTAATTGAAGAAGTAGGAGCCGATGCTGTAATTTACTTTTTCTTATCTAAAGACAGTAATACACATCTAAATTTCGATATAGACCTTGCAACTAAAAAATCATCCGATAATCCTGTTTTCTATGTACAATACGCTCATGCAAGAATAACTTCTGTCTTTAGAGAGGCAAAAGAAAGATTTGGAATAAATATAAATGAAATTACCAGTGTAGATATCTCTCTTTTAAAAGAAGAAATAGAAAAAAGCATAATGAAAGAGATAGCAACCTTACCTGAAAAAATATATACTGCTGCAGAGCAACGACAGCCTCACAAATTAACAAATTTTGCTTATGAGCTTGCATCGAAACTTCACTATTATTATAACAACTATAAATTTTTAATAGATGAAAATGAGAACTTAATGAAAGCAAGACTATATCTCTTAAGGGCCGTAAGAAATTCACTTAGGACTATCTTAAAACTTATGGGAATTATTCCAAGGGAGAGGATGTAAAAATGGAAAATGATATTAAAGACATAACTAAAAAAATAGAAGAAGCTAGAAAACGACAGGAGAAAATTGAAAGGATAATAATTTTTTTGGTAGGTTTTTTGGTTCTTCTTGTTTCTTCAATTGTAGGAATAAACGTTTATTATTCTGGAGGCAAAACGGAAGTTTCTAATCCCAAGGTAATAGTTCAAGAACCTCCTCCATCTACAAAAGTCGCAGAGACAAGCAAAAAGACAGTCTTAAAACAAGAAAATAGTGCTAAAGTAAATGTAAATAAAAATAAAGAGGTAGAAAAAGCTCAAACTTCTAAAAATAATACTTTGATTTCCAAACAGATAAAAAAAGAAGAAAAAGATATAAAGACAAAATCTTTAGCAGTTAAAAAAACTATTAAAAAAGAAACGAAAGAAAAAAAGACTATAGTAAAACAACAAAATAAAAAGAACATAAAAAAGAAAGCCATACACAAGCTTTACTATACTATTCAAGTAGCTGCGTTTAAATCTCACAAAAATGCCCAGCAGTTTGTTAAAAAATTACATCTAAAAAGTACCTTTATAAAACAAGAGGCAGGATTTTACCGAGTTTTTGTAGGGAAATTTGAATCCTATAAAGAGGCCGTTAAAATGTTAAAAAATTTACCAGTAAAAGGTTTTATAAGAAAAATAAAACTGTGATATGTGATATAATATTAACATAAACCTATGGAGGTAAAATTTTTGAGCAAAAGACCACCAATTCAAGAAGCATTGAAAAAGGTTAATAATAGATACGAACTTGTTCACGCAGCGGCTAAGCTTGCTAAGAGGTTATATGAAACTGGAGCTGAAAGTTTTGTAAATGAAGAAGGAATTCCTTTAAAGAAGACAGTTATTGCTATAGATAAAATAGCAAAGGGAGAAGCTATAATAATAAGACCAGAAGATTTTATAAAAGAAGAAACTGAGGAAGAAAAATAATTAAATGTGTATTTAGATTATCTTCTAAAAGGATACAAACTCGGTAGATTTATCTTTTCTCTTTCATTTTTGTTTTCATATTTTGTTTATCTCAATATATCTAAAAACGATATTTTTAATTTCTCGATAGTTATTCTTATCATTTATTCATTTTTATCTTTTATTTTACTTTTTCACAAAGGAGTTTCCATTCTAGAGTTTATCCTGGATATCGCCTTTCTATCAGGATTTATGTTTTTTAATTTTAGTTCTGCCTACTATATGTCCATTCTATATCTGTTTCCTATAATCTTTTATGGAATTTTAACAGGCAGTAAAAAGGTTTATATACTTGCTTTTATATCTAGCATAACGTATACAATTGTTAGATATCTAGTATCTCTTAAGTTTACAGATACATTTATACCTTCTTTACTTCATACCTTTTCCTTTTTTGCCATAAGTTTTGCTTCCTTAAAACTAAACAAAGAAATAAAAGAAAAAGAGGAGGAGGAAAAGCTATTAGAAGAAGAAAAAAAGCAAAAGCTGTTTTATAAAAAACTGTATGAAATTGCTGCTAACATTGCTCATGAAATCAAAAATCCATTAGCGTCTATAAGTGGTGGTGCTCAGCTACTAAAAGAAGGAAAAGTCAACGATAAAGTTATAGATATAATATACAGGGAATCTAAAAGGGTAGACGAGCTTTTAAAAGACTTTTTGTCTTTATCTAATACTTATAATACATATACAAGACAGTTAGAAGAAATAAACATCCTTAACTTGGTTGAAGAAACTGTAGAGCCTTATAGACTAAAAAAAGAAATTTCTGTAAATGTAAAGCCCGTTAAGATAATCTCAAATAAAAAAGCTCTAAAATCTATAATTGAAAATATAATAAAAAACGCCGTTTTTTGGGCTAAGAGTAAAGTTTTGGTAAGCTCAGATATCAAAAAGAATAAGCTTTTTATAGTTATTGAAGATGATGGAAAAGGTATTGATAAAAAACTGTATAATAAAATATTTGACCCATTTTTTACAACCCGTCATGAAGGAACAGGCCTTGGCCTATCAATTGCAAAAAACCTTGCAATGAACTTAGGTGGTGATATTTATGTAATTAAAAGTGAAAATCTTGGTGGTGCAAAATTTATAATAGAGGTGCCAATAAATAATGAAAGCTCTAATAGTAGATGATGAAAAATCTCTTGTCGATATTCTATCGATAATTTTAGAAGACGAAGGTTTCAGTGTCGAAAAAGCTTATTCTTTTAAAGATTTCCAGAAGATTAAAGATAATTACTATGACATTGCATTTATTGATTTGAGACTTCCAGATATAACCGGTACAGAGCTAATACCACTTATAAAATCTAAAAATCCTGAAACAGAAATTATTATGCTAACAGCGTATGCTTCTCCAGAAACAGCTGTTGATGCTTTAAAAAAAGGTGCATCAGATTATATATCCAAGCCTTTTGATATCAAGGATATAAAAAAAATACTCAATAAGGTAAAAAGTAAAATAAAAATTCAAGAAAATCTCAAACATGATACAGATGAAACTCTCCTAACAGGACAGTCAAAAGCAATAAAAATCGTAAAAGATGCAATAAAGAAAGTTGCACCTTACGATGTTAATGTGCTTATTGAGGGTGAAACTGGAACAGGTAAAGAAGTTGCAGCTAAAATGATTCATAAACTAAGTAAAAGAGCTAACAGACCTTTCGTTGCAGTGAACTGTGCAGCAATACCAAATGATCTTTTAGAAAGTGAACTTTTTGGATATGTTAAAGGAGCCTTTACTGGTGCCGAAAAAGATAAAACAGGTCTTATAAAAGAGGCAGAAGGGGGAACTCTATTTTTAGATGAAATAGGAGAAATGCCTTATAACGTACAGTCTAAGTTATTAAGATTTTTAGAGACTAAAAAGTATCGGCCTGTTGGAGGGACAAAAGAGTACGAAGCTAATGTTAGGATAGTTGCAGCAACAAATAGAAATTTAATAAAAGAAGTAGAAAAGGGAAATTTTAGAGAAGACTTATACTATAGATTATCAACAATAACCCTTACAATGCCATCTTTAAAAGAAAGAAAAGAAGATATACCTCTGTTAATAGCTGAACTTTTAAAAGAAATAAATAAAAGGTATGGAAAAAATATTACTAAAGTAAGCCCAAGATTTTTGGATTATATCTATTCATTAGAACTTAAAGGAAATATAAGAGAGTTAAAAAATATTATTGAAAAAGCCGTCATTCTTTCAGATGGAGAGGAGTTGGAATTACCAGCTTATAATTTCCAGCAGCCGTATTTAAATTCTGTTTATATAGACAATCCTACAAGAGAATTTACAGTAAAATCTTTTCCTGAAGAGGGTATAAAGATAAAAAATGTTCTTGACAATATTGAAAAAGCTATCATTGAATATGTTTATGAAAAAACAGGCAAAAACAAAACTAAGAGTGCATCTATTTTAGGATTAACCCTCCGCGAGTTCAGATATAGATTCGATAAATACTTTAAAGCTTAAATTACAGCCTCTAGCCAGTTATCTCCAAGCTCCTTAACTATTTCTAAAGTAGGGTCATAATTTTTCTTTAAGTCTTCAAGTATTAACATGAGATCCTCCACACAATCTGGAGAGACAAGAAGGTCTAAATAGCCTTGTTTCCCAATTCTGGTTCTTGGTAACGCTATCCTACCATGTCCATCGATTACCATAGATATAAAATTTAGCTTTTTAGGATCTACTTTTAAAAGTAAATTCACAGATTTTCTTGGCGGAGTTGAAAGCCTGGTGAGTAAATCTTCCGAAAACATCAGAACTTTACTCCTATTAAATTAATTTCAGTTAGAGTGTCTATAGTATGCTGTTTGTCTACATTTATCTTTTTAAAGCTTATTTGAGGAATAGAAGCATACACTTTGCCATTATTGATTTCAACTAAAGCTGTTTGTGATTCGTATATACCAACACCTATACCAAAAACAAGACCAACTAACACTCCGAATCCCATTTTTTTTCCAAAGTGTTTACCTCCATCGGCAGCGTAAAGTGCCAAACCCCCAACTGCTCCTATTGCCGTCCCATACATAGCATCTCTAAAAATTATTTCTCCATCCAGTGCTTTTGCTTGTGAAAATAGAGAGCTTGAAATTATCAAAGATGATATTATTAGCTTTTTCATTTTGCAACCTCCTAATTTTTTAACTGCATTAGTCCCTTATAAGTGTAGTCCAACCCAGAAATAACTGTGAAAAACGCGGTTGTATAGAATATATATTGTACATAACTGACAGGAAAAATGAAAATATTAGCAATTAGTACTGCTAAAACAGATAATATCTGGAAAAAAGTTGTTATTTTGCCAAAAATAGATGGTTTTATATCTAAATATCCCTTTATAAAGAAAATCAAAATAGATCCTGCTATTAGATAGATATCTCTGCTAATTACCAGTACAACAAGCCAATATGGGAACTTTATTTCTAGATTAGAGTTATATATAAATACGAAAGCTGAAATTAACAAAGTTTTATCAGCTATAGGATCTAATATCTTACCTAAGTTGGTAACCTGATTAAACTTTCTTGCAATATAGCCATCTAGCGCATCTGTCAAACCAGCTATTAAAAATACTACTAATGCATACTCTGGCTTGTTATAACCGATGAAAATTATAAATACAGGTACTAAAAAAATTCGCAGTATAGTAAGCCAGTTTGGAAGTCCTATATTTATTTTTTCTTACCTGCTTTTTCTATTATTTTTGAAGTAGAAATATCATAAACAAAATCTATGGTTTTAACCATTCCTCCATAAGACATTACAAAATCAGCTCCAACAATTGTTTCTATAGTATAATCTCCCCCTTTTACTAAAACATCTGGTTTTATTTCTTTTATCAATCTTTCTGGTGTATCTTCATCAAAAATAATAACTAAATCAACAGGTTTTAACGCCTGTAAGACCTTTTTTCTATATTCTTGAGGATTTATAGGCCTGTTTTCTCCTTTTAACCTTTTTACTGAAGAATCACTGTTTAGACCTACTATTAAAATATCTCCCAGCTTTTTTGCTTTTTCCAAATAATCTACATGACCTGCATGAATTATATCAAAACATCCATTTGTAAAAACAATCTTTTTACCTTCTTTTTTCCAGTTTTTTATTTTTTCTATATAACTCATTTTTTACTCCAGGGTATTAATGTCACGTAAATTACAATAAAGACTGGGAAAGCTATTAAAAAATACAGGTAGTTTTTCTCTATCAAAGAGAATATAAAACCAAGTATAGTAGGTAAATGCCCTAAGATTAGAAAAATCCTATATATGTTTTCTTTAAATAGTTTTCCTTTAATTCTAAACCATACTGCAAATATTTCAACTAGCGAAGAAAATGCTATTACATATACGTATATGTCATTTATATGAATGTTCTGGGTTTTTCCCAAAATAATAACAAGTATTCCATAGTATACAAAAATAGAAAATAAACTTGCAAAGTACCACTGTCTTAATTTGATGAAATTAGCCATTACTCTTCTAATTGTTTTATCAGATTATCAAACTCTTTTTTTATATGTTCAAACTTTTCTAATAACTTCTCAGCTTCTGGAGTAAGTTTTGAACCTCCTCTTTCTTTACCCCCTCTCTTAGTTTCAACTAGTTTTTTACCTGTTCTTTTTTCCATAGCTTTTATATACTCTAAAGCTTTTTTATAGGAAATACCTAAATTTTCAGAGGCTCTTTTTATAGAACCAGTTTTTTGTATTTCTCTCAGTAATTTATCTCTACCAAGACCTATTATTATTTCTCCATCTTTTTCTAACCAAAGTTTATATTTAATTTTACTTTTCTTCATAGTAAGATGCGATTGAAGGTTTTAAGATTTTAACTATACATCCTTCACAAACTTTAAGTGAAACAACGTTTTCATCTATCGATTTAATTTCTCCAATTAATCCACCAGAAGTAATAACCTTATCTCCTTTTTTTAGATTTTTTAGGAACTCTTCGTGTTTTTTTCTCTGTTGCTGTTGTGGTCTGTATAGTAAAAAGTAGAAGATGGCAATAAGTAGAACCATCCATATTATTGCACTTAATATCTGCTCTCCGCCTTGCATGAAATCCTCCTAAAAGTATTTAATTTTAAATATTATACGATAGAATATGCATTCTTATATGTTTTGTTGTAAACTAATTTAACTCTAAATATTTAATCGGAGGCTGACAATGTATAAACTTGAGATAGTTACACCACAAGGAGTTGTATTTAGTGATGATGTTGATATGACAACTGTAAATACTGCAGATGGTGAAATAGGAATATTAGAAAATCATATGCTTCTACTTACAAACTTAAAGCCAGGAAAAATAACAATAGAGAAAGAAGGTCAAGAACCTGTTGAGTATGCTGCTACATTTGGAACTGTTGATGTTGCAGGTAATAAAGTTATAATTCTTGCCGAAGAAGTTTATAAAATTTCAGAAATTGATGTGGAAAAAGAGATAAAAATATACCAAGAAGCAAAAGAAAAACTTGAAAACAAGGAAGGGCTTTCTTTACAGGAAATTTTAAAGTTTGAAGAGCTAAAAGAGAGAGCTGAAGCTCTTTTAAAACTTGCTGGTGTTAATCCTGAAGCATACGTAAGTCCTTAAATAAACGTGAAATTTGAAAAACCATCCCCCTTTATAAGGGGGAAAATCCATCTATTTCAGCCTAAAAAAGGATACAGGTTCAATTTAGATTCTGTTTTACTTGCAAGTTTTGTAAATATTACAAAAAAAGGAAAAATCATTGACCTCGGCACAGGTTCGGGTATCCTTATTTTACTTTTAAACCTCAAATACCCAGATCTTAAGTATTATGCTGTTGAAGTTCAACAGGAATTCGTGGATATAGCCAGAGAAAATTTCAATCTAAATAAAGTAGATGTAGAATTGATACATGAAAATATAAAAAATCTAAAAGATTATTTACCTGCCAATAGTTTCGATTATGTTGTAACTAATCCCCCTTATTTTAAAGAGTACAAAGGAGAAAATCTAAATTTAAAAATTGCTAAAAGTGAGTATCTTGCAAAAATTAGTGACTTTATAAATATTTCCAAGTATCTTTTAAAAGATAGAGGTAAATTTTTTGCAGTTTTCCCTGTTTCAAGACTTGTTGAAATACTTAACTACCTGAAAAGTGGGAAAATATATCCAAAAAGACTTAGATTTATCCACCCTACATTAAGTGAAAATGCAACCCATTTTCTTGTAGAAGCTGTGAAAAATGCAAAAGAGGGTGGTGAAATTGTTGAAAAACCTTTTATAATTTATAAAGATACTTCGAGAAAAATTTATACTGATGAAGTAGAATTTATACTGGAAAAATTTTGCTAAGGACAAGAAATGAAATTGAAAGTAATAACAAGAAGTTTAGATACAGGAAAAAGAAAGTGCAGAATTTGTGGTTATATATATGACCCTTCCAGACCTGATGAAAAACACATGATATCTGCCGGAATACCTTTTGAAGAACTTCCTGATACATGGAGATGTCCTGTCTGTAAATACTCAAAATCTTACTTTTTGATTATCTATGATGAAAAATAAATATTTCCTCATTATTTTAGCTTTATCTTTTCTCTCTTTCTTTGCAAATATATGGGGTATATCTATTTACAGTTTAGATGAAGCAAAAAACTCTGTTGCTGCCCGTGAAATGTTAGATAGAGGAGATTTTATAGTTCCTACCTTTAATTATGAAATAAGAACCGATAAGCCTCCTCTTCATTACTATTTTATGATTTTTGCTTATAAGCTTTTTGGAGTTAATGAGTTTTCTGCAAGATTCTTTTCATCTGTATTTGGCGTCTTGACTGTGTTAATAACATTTTTATTTGCACGAAAATTTTATAACGAAAAAGTAGCCTTCTTGGCTGGTATTGTTTTACTTGCGTCTCTTCATTTTTCTATACAAAATCATATGGCTGTTCCAGACCCATATCTTATATTTTTCATAAATGCTTCTTTATTTTCATTTTTTATTTTTTACAAATCTAACAAAGATTTGTACCTGTGGTTTTTCTATATATTTTGTGGCTTTGGTGTTTTAACTAAAGGTCCTGTGGCAGTTGTTCTACCTTTTATAATAGTTTTCGCCTTTTTACTCTATATTCACAGTATTAGCTTGGCGTTTTTAAAAAAATTGCACCTTATAAAAGGAATTTTAATTATACTTGTTATAAGTCTTCCTTGGTATATAGCTGTAAGCTTAAAAACAGATTTTTACTGGACAAAAGAATTCCTACTTAAGCATAACTTTCACAGGTTTTCAAATGCAATGGAAGGCCATGGAGGCTTATTTTTATTAACTATTCTTTTTGTATTTATTGGCTTACTTCCATTTTCTGTATTCATAATTCAGGCTTTAAAAAAAGCCTGGAAAGAAAAGTTCAAAGACATAAATGTATTTTTACTGTTATTTGCAGTGATATATGTTGGCTTTTTCTCCATTTCAAGTACAAAGCTTCCAAATTATACAGTTCCAGTGTACCCTGCTCTTGCTATCATTATTGCCTATTATCTTTATACAGCCAAAAGAAACAGATACTTTGTAATTAGCTTAGCTGTTTTTTCTTTAATCACTGTAGTATTAGCTTTTGGTAGCTACTTTGGTTTAAAGAATGAGCCTGCAGTTAAAGATTTAGCGTTTTTTGGTTTCTCATTCTTGTTTTTAAGCATAGTGGGGGTTATATCTTTACTTTTCAAAAGTGTAGGCAAATCTATAATTTTCCTTTTTACTGGAAGTTTTTTATTTGTTCTGGCGTTTTTTTACTTAATATTTCCACCTATTGATAAAAGAAATCCTGTACAGCAAGCTTTGAAACTTATACCAAAAAAAAGCCGTGTTTTTTATTATAAAGGTTTTAATCCAGCGTTTGCCTTTTATATAAAAACCCCTATAAAAGAAGTAAATTTAAAATCTTTAAAAACTGGAGACATTATTCTTACCCGTAAAAGACATTTAAAAGATTTAAAAAATTTAAAGGGTTTAAAGCTGATATTTTTGCAAAAAGATTTATTTGAAAATAAATACACTGCTGTTTTGAAAAAAATATGATGAAAATAATCACCTTATCATAGAATACTATGTTTTTCCCTTTTAAAATTTATCAAAACTGTAGAGGTATATATCAGTGAAAAAAAGGATTTATTTTTTAAGTTTCATCTTATCTGGGGTAGTTTTTGCTCAGGAAAATAAAAAACCTTTTATATTAGAGCATTTAAAGCACGAACATCAAATAAACATTGTAAATGCAACTGTTTTACAGAGTATAAAAGACTACAGTGCTGTTTACAACTCTTCTCATGTATTTTTTACATTATATTTAACGCAAAATGATGAAGTATTTTTTAACTCTTCTATAACATTTGGTAATGGGATAAGAAAAAAGATTGAAGAAAAAGGTTATACACTTTCTCCAACAGCAGATGATTTAGAAGATGATTTGAAAGATATTAACGGTACTGGTAGAAAATACTTGCTGGAGCTTTACTATTTAAAAAGAATAAAGAAGCTAACAGTAGCAGGTGGACTAATTGACTCTACGGCTTTTATAGACACCAATAGATTTGCAAATGATGAGCTTACTCAATTTTTAAATGAAAGTCTCGTTAATAATCCTATTGCGGATTTGCCTTCTTATAATCCAGGAGTATATGTTAAGTATAACTTAAATAATGAAAACTCAGTTTCTACAGTAATTATGTCAAATAAACCTGAAGATGAACTTGTATATATTGCTGAGTATGAATTTGAAAATGAAAGTTTTGGATTAAGACCATATGTCTTTAAAACTGAAAAAACTGACCAGAATGGATTTGGAATTAGCTCAGATTTTTCTATTTACAACAACCTGGGCTTATTCTTTAGGGGTGGATATTCTAATCAAGATTTAAATTTATTTTTTTCAGCTGGGTTATCTAAGGACAATACTCTTTTAAAAAATGATACCTTTGCTGTAGGTAGTAGTTTTATAAACAATAAACACGATAATGCTAAAGATATAAAGGTTATAGAGGCTTACTATAAGATTAGGTTTAAGAAATACTTTACCTTTACTTTTGACGCTCAATATATGAAGGAAGAAAATGAAGATATTATTTTAGGAGGAAGGTTTTATATAAGTTTTTAGTAAAGGAAGGGGGAAAGGGTAGTATCCCCCTTTTTTGTGATTTTATTTATTTAATAGCTCTGTTGCCTCTAAGATTTCAAGACCGGATTCATGTAAAGATGTTTTACCTATAAATCCAGCCAGTCTTGCAACTGCAATTTCTTTTTCGAACGTTTCTTTATCTAAACCGGATTTTCTGATTGCTTCTTCCCAGTTCTTAGGTAAAATTCTAACCCTTCTTTCTTTTACATAAAGATTTCCAACTTCTTTTATTGCCTGAAGTATTCTTACTATAACAGGGTTAATTGGATTTGCTATACCTTCAGGAACTCCTGATAAAGCCTTCTTAATTAGTTTTCCAGGTTCAGTCAATACAAGACCATTGTTAGGAAGAATATCAAGTATATATCTTGCTTCTAACTTATTAACTGCATACCAGACTTCTTCTTTAAGTGTTTCATCGAACTCTTTAAACAGTTCATCCAGGAACATGCCGTACTCTGGTATTTTATGAAGCACCATAAGTTCAAATCTTGATATATGTGGAAGTCTTCTGATATTGTAGGCAAGATTTTCATAAAGTTGACCAGATTTCGTTGGATATCCTTCTCCAACAAGATGTTCTTCTTCAGCCTTTTTATACCACTCGTAGTTTGGAGCTCCAAATTCTGTTTTGGTAATAGAAATTGCTTTTACAGCTGTTGATGTTATTTCTCTGACACCTTTTTCTTCTATATCTTTTAAAACTTCTACTCCATGTGGAGTGAATTTATAAACAACTTTGCCTGACTTTTCATCCAGTTCTGATTTAACTAAATTAAATGCTTCTAATGAGTAAAGAGATTCTTTTACTGTATCAAATAGTTTTTCATACCACTGGTTTCCTTTTTCCCAGAAATGTTTAAATATATCCTCAACTTTAAATAGCTCTGCCCATTTCTTCTTAATTTCTTCTTTCTTCTGATAGCCCATGGCCTGGTTTAACATTCTACCGAACCATTCTCTTAAGTGTTTGTACTCTTTGAGAGGTTTTTCCAGTAAGAAATGTACTATTTCTTCATCTGTTGGAACTATTTCTGGATTTTCTTTATGTTTTTCCCATACAATTTTAATTGCTTTTAAAAGTTCTTCGTCTAATTCTTCCAAGTTAAATGTTTTTACTGGTCTATACTCTCTTTCATTCCAAAGTCTATAAACTTCTAAAAGATGTTCTCCTGCTGGTAGGAGATTTCCTTCAGCATCAATAAAGGCAAGCTCTTCTAATATTTCCTGTTCCTGGGTTGTTAAAGCATCTAAACCTCTATCCATGAATTTGATTAAGGCGTACATGTAGTCTTCATTGATGACAGTATCAAGTGAAGGTGCCATAGTCTGTACTACTTTTTGAACAGCCTGTCCTAAACCTGATAAGGTATAAACATCAGATTTTGGAACAGAAAAAGAAATCAGCCTCATAGATTCCATAATTTCTACGTTTCTACCGTGTACTGGTAAGAATTTAGTTTCAGCAGGACCTGGAGCCATAGAGGCAATGTAATGAGCCAGTTCTTTGGAAACTTCAAGTCTTGGTTTTGCCTTCTGATATATATCGTATATAGCTAAAGCATAATCGTTTATTTCTTTAAACCAGCCTTTCTTTTCTTCATGAACTTCGTGGGCTAAGCCTCTTTCTTTTAAATCTTCAAATATATGTTCACCTGTTAGCTTACCACTTCTTAATGAGCTATCAATCATTGCGATAACTTCTGAGCCAATCCATCTAAAGCTATCGTCCCATTCAGATGGATGAGGGATAAGACCTTTATCTATCATTTCTTCAAGTAAATAAACAAGGTTTCTTCCCCAATAAGTGAGAGTGTACTCTATTGGGCTGTTCCCCTGTTCAAGTAAATTTTGAAGTTCCAGTTCAATATAAGGGTCTTCTTCAGATTTGATACTTATTTGACAGGCAAGGCCTTTTTCTTCTTGGGATTTGGCATTCAAAAGTGCAAGTGCATGTTCTTTTTTAATTAGCATTTCTTTCCTCCATTTTTTATATTTTTTGTATAAAAAAATTTTAGTGTCTATATATAAAATAAATTACATAAAGGTCGTTGTCAATAAAATCAGTCTTTTATTATTTTTACTATAACTTTCCTTGTTCGTGGTCCATCGAATTCTGCTAAAAATATTCCTTGCCATGTTCCAAGCATTAATTTTCCATCTTTAATAGGTACAAAAGTATTAGTTCCCACCAGAATTGATTTTATATGTGCTGCTGCATTACCTTCAATGTGTTTATAATCTCCTTCCCAAGGAATTAATTTTTCTAAGGTTTGCTCAATATCCCATTTTACGTCTGGGTCAGCATTTTCATTTATAAATATTCCTGCTGTTGTATGAGGCACATATAAATAACATATTCCATTTTTAATACCACTTTCATCTATTACTTCCTGCACTTCATCTGTTATGTCTTCAAAATGGGTTCTTTTTTGGGTAACAACGTCTAAATACTTTAACATTTAAAAATCCTCCAGTTCTGGATTTATGGGAAGTGTACCATATTTAGCACCTTCCACAAAAACCTTTCTTCCTTCCTTTTTTATTCTACCATCACAAAACCATTTTATCGCCTGTGGATATATTCGATGTTCTATTTTAAGTATTCTTTGAGATAAAGTTTCTTCATTGTCATCTGGCAACACAGGAACAGCTCCCTGTATTATTATGGGACCATTATCAAGTTCTTTACTTACAAAATGTACTGTGGCACCTGTTATCTTTGCTCCGTATTCTAAAGCCTGTTTTTGGGCTTTTATACCCTGAAAAGCTGGTATTAAGGATGGATGTATGTTTAAAAGTTTATCCTCAAACTGCTCTATAAATTCATCTGACAGTATTCTCATGTATCCTGCTAAAACCACAAGGTCTGGATTTTCTTTCTTTATAATTTCAGCAATATAAATATCATAGCCTCTTCTGGAGGCAAAAAAAGAAGGGTCAAAAAATTTTGCCTTTATTCCATTTTTTCTGGCTATTTCCAGTGCACCAGCGTCTTTTTTATTAGAAATAACCAGTGAAATTCTACCTTTTATCTTTCCTTCATTGATTGCTTTTAAAATGGCATTAAGGTTGCTTCCTCTACCAGATGCCAGAACTACAATATTACACAATTAATTTCTCCTTACTATTAAATTTGTCCCATTTTTTTTGCAAGTTCTAAAAGTCTTCTAATTCTTTCTTCTGTTGGTGGATGTGTAGAAAAAAGTTTAGCTATAAAGTCCCCTTTAAATGGATTTACTATCATCATATGAGCAGTACCTGGATTTACTTCCTTCTCTGCAATAGGTGCAAGCTGTTGTGCTGCCATTTCCAATTTTTCTAAAGCTTTTGCAAGACAGAGAGGACATCTTGATATTTCTGCCCCTGTTTTATCTGCTGCAAATTCTCTGGAACGAGATATAGCCATCTGTATAATAGCCGCAGCGATTGGAGCAAGTATAAATAGTAGCAATGAACCTATTATATTTCCTACAGAGTTATCTTCTTCATCGTTATTACCAAATAGATTTGACCAGAACGCCATTTCGGCAATCATTGAAATTGCACCACCAATTGTTGCTGCTATCGTAGAAATTAAAATGTCTCTATTTTTAATATGTCCAAGTTCATGGGCTAAAACCCCTCTAAGTTCATCTTCATTCAAAACATCCAAAATTGCTGTGGTTACAGCAACTGCTGCATGGTTTGGGTTTCTACCAGTTGCAAACGCATTTGGAACATCAAGATTTACAATGTATATTTTAGGTTTTGGAATTCCTGCTTTCTTTGCAAGGTCTTCAACCATGTTATGTAACCATGGAGCATCTTCGTAACTTACTTCTTGTGCACCATACATAGAAAGGACCATTTTATCTGAAAACCAGTATGTAAAAAAGTTCATTATCATTGCAAAGAAAAATGCTATTATCATACCTTGTTGGCCACCTAAAATCTTCCCAATAACAAGAAACAGGCCAGTTAAAGCTCCAAGTAGTAGAACTGTCCTCAGGGTATACATCTTCACCTCCTTTAACTAAATAAAATTATTTAATTAAACATTTTACAAAAATAGCCTCTAAAAGTTAATGAGCTATATTAGATTAATACAATTATGTTAAAATATAACATTAAAGCTACTATTAACAAGGTCTATGAGGTAAAAAATGTCAGAAATAATCAAGCAACCAATAGAAGAAGAAGTTAAATCTTCATATTTAGACTATGCAATGTCTGTTATCGTTGGAAGGGCAATCCCTGATGTAAGGGATGGTTTAAAACCTGTCCAACGTAGAATTTTATATGCAATGTATGAAGAAAATATGTATCCTAATAGGCCTTATAAAAAATCGGCAAGAACTGTTGGTAATGTAATAGCTAAATATCATCCACATGGGGATAGCTCGGTTTATGATGCCCTTGTAAGGATGGCACAGGATTTTACTCTCAGATATCCTCTTGTTCAAGGCCAGGGTAACTTTGGTTCGATAGATGGTGACCCGCCAGCTGCTATGAGATACTGCGTTGTTGGGAATACTCTTATTAATACAGATAAAGGTCTAATAAAAATAAAAGATATCGTCCCAAATTCAAAAGAAAACTCAGACAATCCTATAAATATAAAAGTTCAATCTTTAAACAGAAAAATAAACAGTGCCAGCATGTTTTTTAACAGTGGAAAACACAAAACTTTAAAGATAGAAACAGTAGAAGGATTTGAGATAGAAGGAAGCTTAAACCACCCTGTTTTAGTGTTAGAAAAAGAAGAAAACGGAAAACCTGTTTATGTTTGGAAGACTGTAGATAAAGTTAAAACTGGAGATTATATAGTCATAAATAGAAAAAATGACATAGATGCGACAGAGGACTTAATAACACAAGAAGAAGCTATTTTACTTGGTTCTTTAATGTCTGAAGATAGATTTAACAATGCAGATAAAGAATTGGTCAGCACTCTGGAGTTATCTTTGGTTTCTAATTCTTCAACAGCAAAATGTCAGGTTGCTGAAATCGTTCAAAATGAAGATAAAGATAATGAAATTCCTTATACAGTTTTAAGGTCTTCTAAAAAAATTCAAAAGGCATTTTTGAAAGCTCTATTTGAAAGCGGAAGTTCTGTATATAAAGGGAAAAATACAGTCGTCATTTCTTATCAATCCAAAAACAAAAGGCTTTTAAAACAGCTTCAAGTTCTTCTACTTAACTTTGAGGTAATTTCAAAAATTCATAAAGACAGAGAAAACTACAAACTTATCATTACAGGCTATGATAATGTGAAACTTTTCAAAGAAAAAATAGGATTTTTATCTGAAAAACAAAATAAATTAGAAAAATTACTGAAAGAATTATCTGAAAAAGAAAGCCTAAATACTGAAACAGATTTTATTCCATTTATCAGCGAATACATAAGGGCAAAGTACAAAAACATCGGATTTAACATAGATAGTTATAGCAAATTAGGAAAACACTGGGATACTTTAGAAAAATTTCTTGATTTAGAAGATTTAGCATTTTTTAATGAACTTTTAAAAAACAGATACTACTTTGCAAAAGTAAAATCTGTAGAAGATACAGGAGAAAAAGTAGTTTATTCAATAAGAGTTGACAGCTTTTGCCATTCCTTTGTTGCAAATGGAATAATTAATCACAATACAGAAGCCCGTTTAACAAAAGTTGCTATGGAAATGCTGGCAGATATAGATAAAGAAACTGTAGACATGAAAGAAAACTTTGATGCAACTCTTTTAGAACCAGAGGTTTTGCCTTCTAAGTTTCCAAATTTAATATGCAATGGAGCTACAGGGATTGCCGTTGGACTTTCAACAAGCATTCCTCCTCATAATTTTACAGAAGTAGCTGAAGCCTTGAAATATCTGGCTGAGTTTCCTAATGCTACTGTAGAAGAACTATGTCAGTTTATAAAAGGTCCTGACTTTCCTACAGGTGGAGTTTTAACAACTCCTAAAAAAGACCTTATTAAAATATATGAAGACGGAAGAGGTTCAGTGACTGTTCAGGGAAAGGCACGAATAGAAAAATTGGCAGGAAACAGACACAGAATAGTTATATATGAAATTCCGTATCAGGTTAACAAGGTTGATTTGATTAAAAGGATTGCTGAACTTGTCAGAACAGGAAAGGAAAAGGGTATCTCGGATTTAAGAGATGAATCTGATAGAGATGGAATAAGAATCATAGTTGAGTTAAAAAGAGAAGCAAATCCTGAAAAGGTCTTAAAAAAACTTTATCAACGGACACAGCTAAAAAAATCAATACCAATAAATCTGACAGTTTTAGTAGATAAACAGCCTAAAACCTTAGACTTAAAAGGTGTCCTTTTAGAGTTTATAAAACATAGAATACAGGTAATAACAAGAAGAACACTTTTTGAGCTGAAAAAAGCTGAAAAAAGACTTCATATAATAGAAGGACTATTAAAAGCCCTTGAAAATGCAGATAGAGTTATTGAAATAGTAAGAGGTTCAAAAGATTCTGGCGAAGCTAAAGGTAAATTAATTGAAGAGTTTGAACTTTCAGAAGCCCAGTCTCAAGCTATCTTAGATATGAGGTTATCCAGATTTACTTCACTGGAAAGTGGAAAATTATACGAAGAAGCAGATACTTTAAGAGAGCAAATAAGTAGATATAAACAGATACTTTCTTCAGAAAGAGAAAAAATAAACGTTTTTATACAAGAAATAGACGAACTACTTGAAAAGTACGGAGATGAAAGAAAAACTATGGTGGCAGAAAAGTCCACTGGCAAATTAACCTTCGAAGAAGACTATATAGTGGCCGTTCTAAGTAGTGGAAAAATAGTTAACTATAAACTTGAAAATCCTGAAGATAAAGAAGAAAAAGAAAAAGTATTCAACAAGGTAATAAATACAGTATCTTCAATTTTACTTCCTGATGAATTTCTGGTTTCTATCCAGCAGATAAAATCATCTGAACCAATAGCTTTCATAACTAATGATGGAAGATGTATATGGAGTTTAGGAGCAGATTTACCAAAAGGAGAAGGAAAATTAAAATATATAGATGAAAATAAAATTATAGGGACAGCCTTTAAATCAGAAGGTGATGAAGATAGATTATTTTTAATTACAAAAAAAGGAATAATAAAAAGAATGACCTTCGAAGATATATTTTATAAATCTCAAAATCAGCAAATTATCCCCCTTCAAGATGACGACGAAGTAGTTTCTGCATTTTCAGATGACCATCCTTCTTACATTGCAATATATACTGAAAAAGGAGACCTTTTAATATTTGAAAGGAATAATGTCAGAGTAACAGGCCCTAAAGCCAAGGGTGTTGAAGGAATTGATTTAGATGAAGGAGACCACGTTAAAGGAGGTTTCCTTGTGAACAGTGAGGAGTACATATTGACGATAACAAAAAATGGATACTGCAAACTGGTGGAAAAATCTGAGTTTCCAATAAAGAAAAGAGCTCAAAAAGGTGTTATGGCGGTAAAACTTCAGAAAGGAGATAGCCTCGTAGCTTGTAGTAGTGTAAATATTGGAGATAGCGTTTATCTTACAACAAAATTTGGAAAGTTATTTAAGCTGGATATAAATGATAAAAATATTCCTGTTGCCAAAAGAACAGCGATGGGAGAAAAACTTTTAAATGAGGAGATTATACATTTAACAAAACCTAAAGTAGATTTGTCATAAAGGAAAACTGATGATTATAGCTGCATTTTTATATTTACTTACAATAGCTATAGGGATTTATGCTATTTATACAAATTTACCTGTTCTTATAGAAATAGGAATACCACAAGATTCGCTACAATTTAGCAGATTTTTAGTCTCACTACTTCCTGTAGTAGTGGGGCTTTTCATGATTTATTTTGGAATAAGTAGTCTATATAATCTTTACAAAAAAACAAAAGAGGAAAGCCAATAATTTGGAAATAGTTTTGACTATTTTAATTGTGTACATTTTTCTGTGGGACTTTTATCCATATAAAATACTAAGACTAAAAGAAGACGGAATACGAGATTACACTCCGAATATAGACCTTTATAAATATAAAGTCATAACCCACGTACACACACAGTTTTCATTTGATTCCCTTGGAAAGCCTTCAGATATTAAAAAGGCAATGGAAGACAACAATATAGATTTTGTCTTCGTAACTGACCATAATAATGATGACTATAAATACTTTGAAGATGAAAGAATATTTGCAGGAGTTGAACTCAACACCGAAGATGGAAGACTTTTAAAACTCGGCAATAAACTACCTGTAATATCTCATCCTAATAATTTCGAGTTTGAACATTACAGATGGAAAGGAGAGTTTAAAGAAGGACATCTCTACGAGTTAATAGATATAAAAGATATGGTTGTCTGGAGCAAACTTAAGACTGGAATGAAGCTGTTAAAGAATATTTTTTTATATCCATTCACAAGAGACATAATAAGAAAATGGAACGCTTTAATTCCACTTGAAAAATGGGTAAAACTTTATTTTGAAAGGGCTTCTCATTTGAAAATAATAGGTGGAAGTGATATTCATATAAAATTTGTTTACCAAGAACATACACATGGAATATTAATCCCATCCTACAAATCTGGGTTTAAGTGGATTACAAATTATGTTATTACCAAAGAAGAATTGAAAAACAAAGAAGAAGTTCTAAAAGCTCTTGAGAAAGGAAGAAGTTTACTTGTTTTAAACCAGAAATTTGGTACTGTTTTCATAGAAAAAGACAATAACCTGTATAACCTTGGAGATGTTGTTCCAATTCATAGTAAAATAAATGTGAGCTTCCCTCAAAAAAAATTAGTAAAAATACTAAAAAAAGATAACAAACCCATACTTATTACACAAAACAGAAACTTTGGCTTCACATTAAAAGAAGAAGGTAAGTATCATTTAGAAGTTTACGAGTATGATTTTAAACTTGGAAGTTTATACTTTGGTTTTAGGCCAGTAGCAGTATCAAATTTAGTAGAGGTAAGAAGTTGAGAAATGATTGGCAGGTAGATATAGACTGGAATGTTAAACTGTTTAGACTTATAAACAGCAGGAGATTTAAGTTTTTAGATAAATTTTATAAAAAATTTTATCTTATGGGTAAA
The DNA here is from genome assembly GCA_964516095.1 of uncultured Aquificales bacterium. GTDB lineage: Bacteria > Aquificota > Aquificia > Aquificales > Hydrogenothermaceae > Hydrogenothermus. The sequence continues at coordinate 7,968 of CAZEYS010000004.1, read as the reverse complement.
AGTTATTCTTTAATAATTTTTTATCCCATATTCTATTACTTCGGCAAACTACCTGCTGTTTTTGACCTTACATTATCCATGATAATTACTGGAATAATTATGCCATTAATTAAATATACATTCAGACATCAAAGACCTGCTAAACTTTTAGAAAATGTTCATTTACTTGAACCTGTCAGTTTGAAAAGTTTTCCTTCTGCAGATACAGCCTATGCTTTTACATTATTTGGGGTTTCACTGTTTTACTTTCCAGTATGGGCTATTTTCTTAATGGGGGTGTATGCGTTTTTAATTGCCTTTGGAAGGATTTATATGGGAGCCCATTTCCCTATAGATGTGTTCACCGGTGCAGTTCTTGGTTTGCTTTCAGCCTTCCTATCACATATTTTAATAACATATTTTTTAGTATGAGGTAACAAAATGAGTAGATTAGTAATAGAAGATAGCTTATCTTTTAAAGTTTTTTTTTCGGACCCCTTTGAAAAACCGATATCTTTTAGAACAGAAGATGAATTTAAAAAAATAATAAAAACTCTACAAGAGAAAGGTAAAAACAAAGAAGCCAGAGAACTTACCCAGCAGTGGATAAATATTCATAAAAAACATTTCAAAATTAACTATAAAGGTAAATTTTTAAATCTTGGTGATAAAACAGCAGTAATGGGTATACTTAACATTACACCTGACTCTTTTTCTGATGGAGGGAGTTATTATAAAAAGTTAGATGCTGCTGTAGAAAGAGCTTATCAGATGCTCAGTGAGGGAGCAGATATAATAGACATAGGAGGTGAATCAACAAGACCGGGAGCCAAACCAATAAGCGTAGAAGAAGAATTAGAAAGGGTCATACCTGTAATTAAAGAGATAAGAAAACAGTTGGGTAGTAATTTTTTAATATCTATAGATACTTACAAATCAGAAGTTGCACGTCAGGCTTTAGAAGAAGGTGCCGATATTGTAAATGATATAAGTGCTATGAGTTTTGATAAAAATATGGCAGAGGTAGTTGCTCAGTATGATTGTCCTATTATTTTAAACCATACAAAAGGACGTCCCGAAAATATGCAAAAAGATATCTATTATGATGATGTCATGGTTGAAATAATTCAATTTTTAAAACAGCAAATAGATTATGGAATAAAAAAAGGTATAAAACCTGATAGATTTATAGTCGACCCTGGTATAGGTTTTGGAAAGAAAATAGAACACAATGTGGAGATAATAAAAAGACTTAAAGAATTAAAAATACTTGGATATCCTATACTTATAGGAATTTCCAGAAAGTCTTTCATTGGAAAAATACTTGAAAACCTATTAGGAAATAGAGAATATTTACCGAAAGAGAGACTAAATGGAGCATTAGCTGCTACGTCTGTAGCTGTTTTTAACGGTGCTCATATAGTAAGGACCCATGATGTTAAAGAAACAGTTGAGTTTTTAACCATACTGGACACTATTAGAGGTTATAGACTTGAGTGAATTTTTAGAAATACTGAAGCAAATAACATGGACAGATATACTGGATATAGTATTAGTAGCTGTTTTTATATATTATCTGCTGAAGTTTTTAATAGGAACCAGAGGCTGGCAAATACTTATTGGCTTATTGTTTTTGCTTCTACTTTGGATTTTTGCCAAGTCTTTAAATTTAATAACTTTATCGTGGATTTTTGACAATATATGGGCTATAGGTGTGTTTTTAATTATAGTGGTTTTTCAACCTGAACTGAGAAGAGCCTTGGCTAAAATTGGAGAAGGAGGGATATTTACTTCATTTTTTTTAACAAAAAAGAAAATAATTGATGAAGTTATAAGAGCATCTACTTTTTTAGCTGAAAGAAAGATAGGAGCGTTAATAGTCTTTGAAAGAGGGATTAATCTGGATAACTACGTGGAAGGATGTGTAAAACTCAACGCAGATATAAGTTTAGAGCTAATTATTACAATATTTATACCTCAAACACCACTACACGATGGTGCTATTATAATAAAAGATAATAAAATAGCCTCTGCAAGGTGTTTTCTACCGTTAACTATAAACCCATATATTGATAAAAATATTGGGACAAGGCACAGAGCAGCTATAGGAATAAGTGAAGAAACAGATGCTATTGCCCTTGTGGTTTCAGAAGAAAAAGGAGAAATTTCAGTAGCAATAGAAGGAAAACTTTATAGAAATCTTGATGCTCTTCAACTTAAAGATATTTTATCTGAGCATTTAGGTTTATATCAGAACAACGTTTTAGAAATAGACAAATATAAAAAAATAATAGGTAAAAGACGTTGGAGAAGTTAAAGAAAATAGTTTTGGATAACTTTTTTCTAAAAATTCTATCCTTAATTGTTGCATTTTTGTTGTGGTTAAATGTAAGCCAGATGCAAAAAACCAAAGTAGAATTTGTAAGCTACATAGATGTAAGAAATATTCCTCAGGGATACACAATTAAAAAAATCTCTCCCGAAAAAGTTATTATAGTTGTAGAAGGTTTTAAAAATAAATTGGGAAAGGTGGAAATTTCCAAAATTCAGGCTTATGTTGATGCTTCAAAATTAAGAGAGGGTCAAAATATACTCCCAGTAAAAATAGAAGGAAACCTCAAATCATTTAAGGTAAAATTAATAAAACCTGATAAAATAGTAATTTATGCACGTAAAAATAATTAAAAGTATCGGGGGTAAATCAAATTGCAGAGTTCAGCAGTGGTTGGGAGGCAAAGTATAGTTGACCAAAACTGTCATATAGTTGGATATGAAATACTATACCGAGGTGATAGTTTCAAAACTACTGCCAATATAACAAGCAATATATCTGCTACTGCTAATGTTTTAATAAACCTTTTCACAAACATAGGCATAGAAAAGATAGTAGGTAAAAAATTGGCGTTTATAAACGTTGATGATTCAATTTTATTAAGTAAATTTTCTATCGAAAAAATTGTACCTCCAGACAAGGTTATATTTGAGATATTAGAGAATACAAAAGTATCTAAAGAACTGATTGAAAAAATAAAACATATGAAAAAGCAAGGTTTTATTTTTGCTTTAGACGATTTTAACCTTTCACTTGAAACAATAAATCTTATAGATTATGTAAATTACATAAAGGTTGATGTTCTAAATACAGATGAAAAAGAGATTTTAAAGATAGTACAAATGGCTAAAGAAAAAAATATAAAACTGTTAGCTGAGAAAGTAGAAAACAGAGAAATATTTGAAAAACTAAAGCAAGTTGGATTTGACTATTTCCAGGGATACTTTTTTTCTAAACCTGAAAATATAGTTGAAAATAAACTAAGCCCAGGCAAAATAATTCTTTTAAATGTTCTTCAGGAATTAGGAAAGGAGAATGTAAATATAGAAAAAGTAGAAAATCTTATTAAGAAAGATACTAAATTAGCTTTAAATCTGTTGAGATTTATAAATTCTGCACATTTTTACTTGAAGGTTAAAGTAAAAAGTATAAAACACGCTATTCAATTAATTGGTATAGATAATTTAAAAGCCTGGCTATTGTTATTTATGTACGCAAATGAGTTCAATGAAAGAATAGATGATAATCCAGCCTTTGATCTTGCCTTGGTTAGGGCTAAATTTATGGAAGAAATAATAAATAAAATAAAAAAAAGTGAAGCAGGAAAAGCCTATCTTACAGGTCTTTTATCTATGGTTGATACAGTTTTAGGTATCTCTAAAAAAGATTTTTTTGAAAAACTTCAAACAGAAAACGAAATTAAGGATGCAGTTTTGAATTACCAAGGAGTATTAGGTGAGTTATTATTTACTATTGAAGAATATGAAAAAGAACATTTTAAACAGGTAGAACAAATAATATCTAAATATAATTTAACTTTAAACGACCTCTTTCAAGCTGAGTATAATGCTATTCAGTATGTAGAAGAAACAAAAAAAGAAATAAACAGTGTTGTTTGATATTTTAACTTTTATACAGCTTGTAAAAGTCTACAGTTAAACCAATAAAAGCTATAAGCATAACAACTGCGTAAAATAAACTTGCAAAAAAACTAAAACCATAAACATTTAGAATTATAAACATTAAATAAGAGCCAAGGATTATTTTAAATAAAAATTCTAATTTTCCTCTCGAAAGAGAAAACCCTGATTTTTTATTTTGCTTTAAATTAAAAATCATTCGAGGTGTTAAGTGTAGTACTCCACCTAAGATTGTAAATATACCAAAACCATATATCACAAAAGTTACATGATAATCTATTAATTCAAACCTATGAGATATACCAATTATGTGTGCAGTTAATATCCCTAAAATCAAAAACAAATGACCGGAAATAAAAAATTTAACTGTATAAGGAATACCATATAATTTTATCTGAGGCTTGATGCTATCAAAGAAAATATACTTTAGGAACAATAAGATTATTGCCAGTTCTATTATAGCAAAACTTGCCAGTAGTTTGTAATCTCCTATCCAGAAAGATAAGATTATGGAAATAACAATAAACTGATGGATATAAAACAGACTATTTATAATCAGTTTTCCTACTTTAGTTTTGCCAAGTGGTTGCATATAAATCATAGGTATCCACGCAGTTTGAACTCCCAAAACAGCATTTATCATTCCTCCTATAGTGAAAAGATGAAAAGCTACTTGTTGAGGAATATTAGAAAATTCTATAGAAAGGATTAAAGATACACCTGATAAAGCTGTAAAGATAATAGAAGCCAAAATATATTTAACTGTTAACGAAGAAATGTCTTTAATAATAAAAGATATATGAAAAGTAAAAATTAAAACCACAGCAGCAATAAAAAAGTAGGCAACATCAAATTTTCCCATATAAAGATATAGGGATGATATAACAGATAGGATAAAAACAATCTTAGATAAAAAAGGAAACTTTAATGTGGTTTGCTGGGAATTTGGAACTATTTGATATAAAGCCCCTATTATTGTATGCAGAATAAAACCAAAAACTGCAATCTGTCCATACCATAAGTAGTTATCATAAAATGCTTTCACAATTAATGAAGCAATTAAATCAATAAATGCAAAAACAAAAAACAAAAGAGTTATACCAGAAATATAAAACATAAATTAGCCTCCGAATCTTAACTTTACAGCAAGGTATATAATAATAATCCCAATAATGAGATTAGTTATTCCTAATATCCTGGTTATTTTTTTGTACCTTCTACTTAAATGGGCCCTAACCCCAAAGTAAAAATCATGGGTAACAGCAATCAAAACAGTGATAAAAAATAACATTATTTTAAACTTTAAAGTTTTTATATATGGATAAGAACCAGTAATAAACGTCTGAATACTATCTACCCCTCCTATATAAATAGCGTTTAGAACTCCTGTTATAAATAAAATAGGTAATCCAATAACCGTTCCCCAAAAACTGTATCTTTTGCCAACTTCTTGAAAGGCTTCTGTACCTATTGGCAGTTTTCTTATATAAGGAGATAAAACTATTGCCATAAATAACATTCCACCAATCCAAAAAGAGGCAACAAGTATGTGTATAACAAGAATTAACTCTTTCATTTTTATTCCCTGTTTATGTTAAGAAATATGGAATTTGCATAGTTAAACAATGAAACCCTCCTAATCCAATTAATATATCATAGGCATATATTCCTATGACTGTTTTATCTGGAAAAGTCTTCTGTATTATTTTTAATGCTTTTTCATCTTGTTTGCAATTAAATGTAGGAACAATTATGTATTTGTTAGTTATATAAAAATTGGCATAACTTGCCGGTAATCTATAATTTTTGTTATCTGGATAATCATAATATTGAGGTTCTGGCATTGGTAGTTCTATAATATTGAAACTTTTTCCGTCTAAGTTTTTAAAGCTTTTCAATCTTTCCAGATTTTCCTTTAAAATTATGTAATTTTCATCATTTGAATTTTCTTCCACTGCAGTAATTATAGTATCTTTATTTACAAATCTGGTAATATCATCTATATGTCCATCTGTGTCATCTCCAACTATGCCTTCTTTTAGCCATAAAATCTGTTCTACACCAAGATACTTTTTTAAATTTTGCTCTATCTGAACCTTTGAAAGGTTAGGATTTCTATTTGGGTTTAAAAGACAGCTTTCAGTTGTTAATAGACTACCTGCTCCATTAACGTCTATTGACCCTCCTTCCAGAACCATATCAATCTTTTCACAAGGAGTTTTTAATAGCTCACACATTTTGGATGCAACTTTATCATCATGCTCATAAGGATACTTATTTCCCCATGCATTGAACTTAAAATCTAAACCTTTAATCTGATTTTCATTGTTTTTTACAAAAATCGCTCCATAATCTCTACACCATGCATCATTAGTAGGAATTATATGTATAAAAACATTTTCTTTAACTGCGTTTTCTTTTTTAAGTTTTTCTTCCAGTTCTTTTTTGTTTTTTTCATTATCAACATTTATATGTACTTTCTCTGATTGTGATATGAATTTGACCATTTTGGCAAATGTATTTTTTGCATTTTCAAGTCTGTCAAAGAATGTTTCTGGATTTTGGGGATATGTTGTCCACGTTCCATAGTGAACTTCCCATTCAGCAGGCATTCTATAATCCACTGTTTAAACTCCTAAAATGTATAATATTTCTTTTTTGCTTTAACAAATTCAAATTTATCTTCCTTTGGAAGGTAAGCTGTAAGCTTGTTACCAAGGACACACCCTGTATCAATACCATAACATTTTTTATTTATGTAAGGTTCGTTGTACACAACATGGCCATATATTATCTTTGGGGATTTATCATCCACTTTCCTGTCTAAAGTCCAGTCTAGACGTTCTGGAAATCCATTTTCTAAAAATCTACCGGTAGTCTCTCCATATAAAACAAAACTTTTGATTTTGTTACTGACCTTACCAATCATGTTATCTTTTATTCCTGCATGTGCAACAACACTTTCATTATCATTTACTATTAGATATAAAGGAATGTTATTGTAATAATCAATTATCTCTTTTCTTAATTTTTCCTTTTCCTCATTTGATAAAGAGTTAAATTCCTGCACTGTTTTCTGCATACCATAACTTACTTTAACATTTTTCCCATAGAGCCATTTTATAAATTTGTTCATATGATTACTTTGAACTTCTATAAATTTGCCCTCATAAAATAAATTCATACACAGTTTTAAAGTTTTTAAGTTGTAATCTCCTCTATCTATATTATCTCCAACACTTACAATGAAAGTATCTTCACCATATTTCGACCATATATTTTCTATTAACTCTTTTAGTTCGTAATAACAGCCATGGCTGTCTCCAATGACAGCATATTTTTCTTTCTGTATTTTTAAAAATGTATCCATTTTTATTTCCAAATTTTTAAGCACATTGTTTTAAAATATTATACTAACGCAAAAAAATAGGAGATAAAAATTTGAAAATACGAATTGGAACCAGAAAAAGTAAACTAGCATTGTGGCAGGCAAACTATGTTGCAAACTCCATAAAAAATCTTTTTCCAGATGTAGAGGTTGAGCTTGTAAAAATAACAACTAAAGGTGATAAAATCTTAGACGTTCCTCTTGCAAAAGTTGGAGGAAAAGGCCTTTTTGTTAAAGAAATAGAGGATGCTCTTCTAAAAAAAGAGATAGACATAGCTGTTCATTCACTTAAAGATGTACCTACATATTTTCCTGAAGGGCTGGGACTTATAGCTGTAACTGAAAGGGAAGACCCACGGGATGCATTTTTATCAGTTAAATATAAATCTATAGATGAGTTACCTGAAAATTCAGTAGTAGGAACATCTTCTCTTAGAAGAAAAGTCCAATTAAAAAGGTTAAGACCTGATCTTACTATAAAAGATTTAAGGGGAAATGTTGATACTAGAATAAGAAAACTTGAAGAAGGTCAATATGATGCTATTATTCTGGCATTTGCTGGATTAAAAAGACTGGGGTTTGAAAACAAGGTCAGGCAGTTGTTTGATCCTTATAAATTTATTCCAGCT
>CAZEYS010000003.1:0-57902 GCA_964516095.1 uncultured Aquificales bacterium | reverse complement strand
GATAACTTTAGTATTTCATATGTAGCAACTTATGCAAAACAAACAGACCCATATCAAAAGGACAATTTATCAGTAAAACCCAAAATAGATACTGATTACTGGAGATTAGGGTTAAACTCAAATATTAAAGGGTTTCTATTAGGGGCAGAATACACACATTTTGGAGATAAAAACGGAAAATCTAAAGGATTTTCAACACCACTTGCTACACTACATAAGTTTGATGGATGGTCAGATGCACTACTGAAAGGAGCAGCAAATGGTTTTGACTATGGCCTCAATGAGTATAAGCTTTCAGCTGGTTACACTCATAAACAAATAGGAAAGTTTTTAATTTCTTATTTTATATTTAATTCTGCTAAATCTCAGCCTTCAGGTAAAAAAGTAGGTACTGAAGTTGATGTAGCCTATATTAAAAAACTAAATAAATATATATCATTTTTGGCAAAGGCAGCATTTTACAATGCAAAAGATGGCTATTACTCCAACGGTAATTTAATTGCAAAAAAAGATATAAACAAATACTGGTTACAGATTGATTATAAATTCTAAAAAAAGAGGTAATAAAGTATGGAAAAAGTAACAGCCCAATGTCCTTACTGTGGGGTAGGTTGTGGTTTAGAGATAATTAAAGATAAAAACGGAAAAGTAAAAATAAAAGGAGATAAAAACCATCCAGCAACAAAAGGGGATTTATGTTTAAAACCTGTACCCTTGCCTAAAGTTATGGATACAGGTAGGGTTCCTGCTCCACTATACAGAGAAAATAAAAAAGACGATTTTAAAGAGATAACATGGGAGCAGGCTATAAAAATAATTGCTGACAAACTCAAACAAAACAGACCTGATGAAAACTACTTTTACATATCAGGACAACTTACAACTGAAGACAGTTATTTAATAAACAAGTTTGTGAAAGGATTTGTAAAAACAAACAATATAGATGCAAACTCAAGGCTTTGTATGGCATCTGCAGTAATGGGATATAAGCTATCCTTTGGTTCAGATGGCCCTCCAGGAAGCTATGAAGATATAGATGATGCAGATGGTTTTGTTTTTGCAGGTTCAAATGCAGCATGGACACATCCGGTAATCTTTAAAAGGGTTCTAAAAAGAAAAAGGGAAAATCCAGACACAACTATAGCTGTAATAGACCCTGTTTTTACAGAAACAGCCCAAAAAGCTGATTTATGGATACCAATAAAACCAGGAACAGACACAGTTCTATTTAATAGTGTTTTATATCTATTGAACCAGTATAAATGGCTTGACTACGAGTTTATATTAAATCACACAGAAAACTTTGAGCAGGCAATTGAAGAGGCAAAAAAATATCCACCTGAAGTGGCGGCAAAAATATGCGATATTGATGAAAAGTATATATACAAACTGGCAGAAATTTATGGCCTTAAGAAGAAGGTTATATCCTTCTGGACAATGGGTTTAAATCAGTCTTCCAATGGAACTATGAAAAATCTTTCTCTAATTAACCTGCATCTTGCCACAGGAAGGATAAATGAGAAAGGTTGCCCATTTTCCCTTACAGGACAGCCAAATGCGATGGGAGGTAGAGAGGTAGGATATCTTGTAAATGGACTTCCTGGTTATAGAGATGTGAGAAATGAAGAAGATAGAAAATTTATGGAGAAGTTCTGGAGTATTCCTGAAGGAAGTATAAAACCTTCACCAGGGCCGACTATAGTTGAAGCAGTAGATAAAATGATTAATGGTGAAATAAATCTTTTATGGATTGTGTGTACAAATCCAGCTGTAACTATGCCTAACCTAAACAAATTCTGGAAAGCTTTAAGAAATACCTTCGTGATTGTTCAAGATGCCTATTTAAACGATACAATGGATTTTGCAAATCTTGTCCTTCCTGCAACTCAATGGGGAGAAAAGGAAGGGATAATGACAGGCTCAGATAGGACTATTACTTATAACAGAGCTTTCAAACAGTCTCCACCACAGGCAAAACACGACTGGCAGATTTTCTGTGAAGTTGCAAAAGAACTTGGATGGCAAGACCACTTTAACTATGAAAACTCACGGCAGATTTTTAACGAATATAAAAAGACTACAGCTGGAAGATTATGCGATATCTCAACATGGGAGTATGAAGATTTACCGAAACAGTGGGGAGGTAAGTGGCTCTATCCTGATAAAAAATTTCCTACACCTACCAAAAGGGCAAGATTTAACAGAGCCGTATTTGAGGCACCGTCAGAAGAAGTTAAATTTCCGTTTAATATTATTCTTACAACTGGAAGAACAAAAAAACAATGGCATACAATGACAAGAACAGGAAAATCTTTTGAACTTCTAAAAGGAGAAGAAGAACCATTTGTAATGCTAAATGAGCTGGATGCTTACGAGCTTGGAATAGTAGATGGAGATTACATCAACGTTCAATCCAAAAGAGGAAAAATCTATATAAAAGCCAAAACCGGTAACATAAAAAGAGGAGTTGCATTTGCACCATTTGGCTATGGAATGGTTTACCATTTTCCAACTAACATTGTTGTAAATGATACAATAGACCCAATATCAAAAGAACCAGACTTAAAGTTCTCAGCTGTATATATAAAACAAAAAAGAAAAAAAGTTGTTTATTTATCTGAAGAGGTTATCCATATAGTACAGCTTTCTTACCCATTGATAAAAAATGAATTACCTGCAGTGTTTAGAACTTTATACCAGATACTATTTGAGCTTAAGCCTGAATTTAAACAGCTATTTAGAGAAGATATAAAAGTTCTTGCCCAGAAACAAGCTAAGTTACTATCAAATATAGTTGAAAATATAAATAACATGGATAGAATAGACGAAGAGTTAAACAAAGTAGCACAAAAACATGTAGCAATGGAAGTACAACCAGAATTTTACAAATATTTCCAAGATGCATTTTTCAAAGCTTTGTCAGATATAGGAAAATTATCCTTTACAGAAAGAGAAGCCTGGAAAGAACTGTTTGCATATCTATCAGACATACTGATAGAAAAAGAGAAAAAAGAATATTTGAAAAAGAACCACATATCTACGGTATAATAAGTTATGCTGGATTATATAAAAGGTGAAATTGTAGAAGTTATAGAAAAAGAAGATATCATTATAGTAGAAGCTCAAGATTTTGGTATTGCCATAAAAACACCTCATAAATTTACAGTAGGTAAAGAGAAAATCTTTACCTATCTCCTTTTTAAGGATGATAAATTTATCCTTTACGGTTTCAAAGATAGATTATCAAGAGAACTGTTTACTAAGCTTATCAATATAAACGGAATAGGGGTAAAACATGCATTTTCTATTTTGAAGAACTTCGATTATGAACAGTTTATAGATGCAGTAGAAAATGAAAGAACTGATATACTTTCTTCAGTAGAAGGTATAGGAAAAAAAACAGCTTCCAGAATTATTTTAGAACTGAAAGGAAAATTAACATCTCATTCTTCACCTATTTTATCAGATGCAGTTGAGGCATTAGTTTCCCTTGGTTTTGATAAACAAAAAGTTCAAAAAGTTGTTAAAGAAGTATCTAAAAACACATCTTCTTTAGAAGAGATAATTAAAATCTCACTTCAAAAACTATCAGAAAAAAGATAAAATAGGTTTATAAAAACAATAAAAGGTGATTAAAATTGTGGATACTTGGCCAGCATGATGAGCCTGTTAGAAAAACAAGAAACTCAATTTTGGAACTTGTAGGAAATACTCCACTTGTAAAACTGAATAAATCCCTACCAGAGGACATTAAGAATAAAAACATTGAGATATACGCAAAACTTGAAAGCTACAATCCAGGAGGTTCAGTAAAAGATAGACCTGCAACTCGAATGATTGTTGAAGCAATTCAATCAGGTAAGCTTACAAAAGATAAAATCATACTTGACGCAACATCTGGAAATACAGGTATAGCATTAGCTATGGTAGGAACTGCTCTTGGTTATAAAGTTGAACTTGCTATGCCTGCAAATGTAAGTGAAGAAAGAAAAAAAATTATACAGGCATATGGAGCTAAAATACATTACACAGATCCTCTTCAAAGTACAGATGGAGCAATTTTGTACGTCCGAGAGCTGATAAAAAAGTATCCAGATAAATATTACTACATAGATCAGTATAACAATGATGCAAACTGGCGTTCTCACTACTATTCGACAGCAGTTGAAATCTGGGAGCAGACAAACAAAAAGATTACTCATTTCATAGCTGGGATAGGAACTGGTGGCACAATAATGGGAACAGGAAGAAGATTAAAAATTTTCAATCCAGATATACAAGTTATAGGTGTCCAGCCTGACAGCCCTTTTCATGGGATAGAAGGATTGAAATATATCGAAACGTCTATAAAACCTGGAATTTTCGATGAGAATAGACTTGATAGAACAATGTTTATAGACACAGATTCTGCATATGAATGGGCACGTAAATTAGCCAGAGATGAAGGAATATTTGTAGGTCAATCATCAGGAGCAGCTTTCAATGCTGCTATAAAACTTGCAAGAGAAATAGAAGATGGCGTTATTGTTTTTATATGTCCTGACGGTGGAGAAAAATACCTTTCAACTGCACTGTGGGACTTTTAGAAATTTAAACCTTATGATATTGATTATTGTTTACATTTTCCTTCTTTCTTATACTTCATTCTATGAAACAATCCATCTTTAATATAATTCGACTTTCAGATAAGCCATTAAAAGTCTCTGATATAGAAAAATTAACGGGAATAGATAGAAATACTATTCAAAAAATAGTGAATGATTTGGCTGTAGAAGGAAAAATAGAACTTGATAGGTGTTATAACAAAATTTTGAGAGCTTTGGAGGACAATAATAATGAATGAAATAGATGTAAAACTTACTGTAGAGCTTGCCCATCAATGTGTAAAGTGTTCTGCATGTAGGTCTGTATGTCCAACATACAGTGTAGTAAAAGAAGAGAGAAGTTCACCAAGAGGTAGACTTTCACTTGCAGAGGCAGTAGTAGATGGAATTATGCCTCTAACAGAGGACATAGTTGCCCAGTGGAACCAGTGTGCTATGTGTAGAAGATGCGAATGGATTTGTCCTAATGAAGTTGAGTATAAAGAAATAATGTTCAGAGCTCGCCATATGGGAAATAAGGAATTAGGCAAGAAAGACCTTGTTAAAACAGCAGTGTTCAGCGGGCTTGCAATGATGGGAAATGTCATTACAAAAACAGCTATGAAATTTGCTCCTTCTTTAATGAAAGCCTATGGAAAGCTGTTTAAAAAAGATGTTCCTGAGTATAATGCAGTTTATTTGGATACTGGAATACCAAAGTATACTAAACTTATGCCAAAGCCAACTGCTAAACCATTTAGCTTAAGAGGAAAAATTGTAAAACCAAAAAAAGAGAAAAAAGGAAAACTTTTATTTTTTACTGGATGTATGATAGACGCGTTTTATGGAAAAACTGGAGAAAATGTGCTCAAACTTATGGAGCATGCAGGCTATGAAGTTGTTGTCCCTGAGAATATAAGATGTTGTGGAGCTCCCCATCTTTACGCAGGAAATGTGGAAGCTTTTGAAAGTTTAATGAAGCACAACAAAGAAGAAATAGATAAATACGAATTTGATTATATTGTTGTAGCCTGCCCTACATGTGGTGGTGCTCTGAAAGAAGAGTACAAATATCCAGTAAAAGATTTTGCAGAGATACTTAGAGAACAGGGATACCTTACGTTTAAAGGAAACGGTGAAAAGGTAACATTTCACTTTCCATGCCACTCTTATACTGCAATGAAAACCGACCCAAATGTCTTTAGAGATGTACTTAAAAGTGTGAAAAATGCCAAGTACGTTGAAGGTCAGGATGCAATGATGTGTTGTGGTTTTGCAGGGTACTTCTCTGTAGCTAACTATGAAGTAGCAACTGAGCTTCAAAAAAGGAAAGTAAAAGACCTTGAGAATACACAGGCACAGTATGTTTTAAGTGATTGTCCAGGATGCGTTTTTAACATTGCAGATGGTATGTATAAACACTCTTCCGATTACAGAAAGTATAAAGTTCAACACCTGGCAGACTATCTTGCTGAAAGATTGACAGATGAAGTGCTTGAAAATGAAAATCAGCCTCAAGAAGAAGAGCAAGAAGAAACTGTAAGAAGTGTTTATTAAAAATCAGTTATAATTTTTTCAAAAATTTATTGAGAGGAATTAAAATGAGACTTCTACACCTGTTTCTTTTTGTTTCTATTTTTTATTTTGTATCTTATGCACATGCAAAAGTCGAGTTTAAACCTGATAAACAGACATACAAAAAAGGAGAAAAAGTCTGTTTCACTTTAAAAAATGCTTCTAATCAAACAGTATATTTACCTTCATCTGCTCCATGGGTAGTATTTAAAAAGGATAAAGTAATATACTCTCCAATAAGCAATCAAGTAATAGTCAAACTTAAGCCAAATCAAAAAAAGAAGTGGTGCTGGGATCAAAGAACTTATAAAAAAGGCGAGAAAGTTTTGTCTGGCAACTACAAAATAAGGATTACCCTTTTTGAAAATGGAAAAAGGGAGTTTCTTTCGTTTGATGTGAAAATAGTTCCAGATTACGCTAATGCAAAGTAAGTTTATAAAACATACTCTCTTATTTGCATCAGCCACACTTATAAGTCGTATATTCGGTTACATTAGAGATGCAGTTATAGCGTTTGTATTTGGAGCTTCCTATTTAACTGATGCTTTTTTTGTTGCATGGAGATTACCTAATACACTCCGGCAACTGGTTGCAGAGGGAAGTTTCAGTGCGGTATTCATTCCTATTTACACTTCTTTAGAAAGGAACAATCCACAAAAAGCTAAAGAGTATATATCCTCTCTATTTTCATTCTATGTTCTTATTTTATCTCTTATTACATTAGTAGTTATTTTGTTTTCAAAGTTGATAGTTGTCATTTTAGCACCAGGTTTTTTAAAGGAAAAAGATTTGTTAGAAACTGCTTCAAATTTGGTAAAGATAGTATTCCCATATCTTGTTTTAGTTGGAATAGTTTCATTCTTTACAGCAGTTGTAAACACAAAAAATAGATTTTTTATTCCTGCTGTCTCACCAGCATTGTTAAATCTGTCTTTTATATTTTTTGCACTGACTCTTTCTGAGCAATTAGGTATTTATTCTATTGCATTAGGGGCGTTATTTGGAGGTCTTTTACAGGTAATACTGACATTTTTTCTATTTAAAAAAGAAGGATATAATCTCAGTATATCATTTAAATTACTTGATGAAATCAAACTCACATTAAAAAGGATAACCCCTGCATTTTTATCTTTTGGGGTAAGCCAGTTTGGCTTTGTTATAGACACTATTTTGGCATCTTTAATAATGGCAGGAGCAATATCTTATCTTTACTATGCAAATAGAATATTCCAGCTACCTATCGGAATATTTGCAGTCGGGTTAGGTAACTCTCTTTTAGTATCCCTCTCCAAATACTACACAGAACAAAAAGAAAGATTATTTGATGATGAAGTTAATAAAGGCTTAAAAATGGCTATAATATTGTCATTGCCTGCAACTTTTGGAATGATAGTTTTAGGCAGCGAAATCATAGATATACTCTTTAATAGAGGAGCATTTACACAAAAAGATGCTATTTATACTTATTATGCTTTAGTTGGCTATGCTCTTGGACTTACTTTTTACACACTTACAAGGCCCTTAAAAAGTGCGTTTTTTGCAGTTGAGGATGTTAAAGTTCCACTTTATTCAACAGTTGCAGGAATATTAGGAGGAGTTTTTTTTGCAGTTGTTTTTGTGTTTATCTTTAATATGGGAGTTATTGGTCTTTCTTTAGCGTCCTCAATAGCAGGGCTTATCAGTTTTTTATACCTTTACGCATTTTATTTTGGCAATATTTATAAACGACAAATTCTCATAACTTTTGTAAAAGCGTTTTTTTCTTCATTTATTATGGCAATAATCATCGTAAGTCTTAAACTTCTCATTAAAAATGAATATGTACTAATTGGGTTGTCTATTTCAGTTGGAGCAGTAAGTTACTTTTTACTGCTATTGGCTTTAAGAGAGGACATAGTAAAAGAAATACTATCTTATATTAAGAGGAAGAAAATATGAGATATAAAGAGTTTTTAGATATGAAACTTTCAGAAATAGGAATAGGAACGTATCTTGGTAATCCTGATGAGAAAACAGATAACCAGTACTATGAAACGATAAAACTGGGTATAGAAAAAGGAATAAATGTAATAGACACTGCAATAAATTATAGATATATGAAGAGTGAGCAAACTATAGGAAAACTTTTAAAAGAGATAGACAGAAAAAGTATTATTCTGTCTACTAAAGGAGGTTATCTATCTGCACCAGCTAATGTTGAGGATCCTAGAAAATGGCTAAAAGAAAACCTCCTTGATACAGGAATTTTATCTCCAGGAGATATTACCCAAACAGGAAATGTACTTACTACTGTTTACATAGACTGGTCATTTAATAAAAGCTTAGAAAACCTAAACACAGACTACATAGACATTTACTTTTTGCACAATCCTGAAGACCAGCTTTTAAATTTTGATAGGCAGACCTTCTACAAAAAGCTGAGAAGTGTGTTTAGGCTTCTTGAAGGTAAAGTAAAAGAAGGAAAGTTAAGATATTATGGTCTTGCAACCTGGAATGGCTTTAGGGTAGAAGAAAATCACCGACAGTATTTAAATTTGAAGGATATCTACGATATAGCCACAGATGTAGGTGGTGAAAATCATCATTTTAGATTTATACAACTGCCGTACAACATGGTAATGACAGAAGCTTATACACTGAAAAATCAAAATATAAACGGTGAAAAAATGTCAACTTTAGAGGCTGCCAAAAAATTAGGAATATACACTTATATAAGTGCACCTTTAATGCAGACGAGAATTTTACCCCAAATATCAGAAGAGATACTAAATACTTTAAAGGCTCCTTCTCCAGTTCTCGCTGCTTTACAATTTGTAAGAAGTACTGAAGGAGTAGGAACTGCTCTAGTTGGTATGAGTAAAAAGGAACATCTTCTGGAAAACATAAAAATAGAGGATATTCCACCTGCTAATATCACGTAGAGTCAAGATTATACTGTTTAATCTTTCTGTATAGGGAAGATAAATCAACTTGAAGAACTTTTGCAACTTCTTTTAGATTTTTATTACCGTACTTTTCCAGGGCTTGCTTTATAACTTCTTTTTCAGCAAGTTCTCTTACTTCTTTCAATGGTTTTATGCCGTATGATAAAGAATTTTTTCGGTTTTTTCCTTTTATCATATACTGTGGTAGGTCATCTATTGTTATTACTCCTGAACTAAAAATACATAACCTTTCCATAAGATTTTTCAATTCTCTTACATTACCTGGCCATGAGTATTTTAAGAATACTTTTATTACTTGTTCAGAAATCTGTGGAATATCCATCTTATTTTCCATACAAGATTTTTTCAAAAAGTGTTTTGCCAGAAGGATAATGTCTTCTCCTCTTTCTCTTAATGGTGGAACTTTTATCGGAACCACTGACAGTCTAAATGCTAAATCTTGTCTAAAGTTTCCCTTTTCTATCTCCTCATCAATATCTTTGTTTGTGGCAGATATCACTCTTATGTCAACCTTTATTTTTTGATTACTTCCAAGTCGTGAGAAAGTTTTTTCCTCTAAAACCCTTAGGAGTTTAGCCTGTGCTTTTAGACTCAGGTCTGCAACTTCATCTAAGAATAATGTGCCTCCGTCAGCAATTTCCAGTTTCCCAGGCTTCCGTGAAACTGCATTTGTAAATGCTCCTTTTTCATAACCAAAGAGTTCTGCCTCAAAAAGTTCATCTGGAATAGCTGCACAGTTTATATCTACAAAAGGCTTATCGGCTCTATCAGACAAATAGTGAATACTTTTAGCTACTAACTCTTTTCCAGTTCCGTTTTCTCCTAAAATCATAACCCATGCATTTGTTTTTGCTACTTTTTTTATCTGTTCTTTTAGTCTTTGCATAGGAGGAGAATTTCCAATTAGCTCTATATCTTTTCCTTCCTTTTCTTTTAAAAACTCAAATTCAAGTTCCTTTTTAATCTCTTTAGATATCTTTTCTATAATGGCCAGTATAGACTCAGTAGAGAGAGGCTTTTCTAAAAAGTCATAGGCTCCAAGTTTCAGTGACTTAACAGCTATTGGTATATTTGCGTGGCCTGAAATCATAACAATCTTTGTTTTAGAAGATATCCTTTTAATATACTCTATTAGCTCAGTACCATCTCCATCAGGAAGCCATACATCTAAAAACACGATATCATAATCCCTTTCTTTAAGTTTATTTTTAGCTTCTTTTAAAGATGAAACTGAATCTGTGTAATATCCTTCATCTTCCAGTATATCAGTTAGTAGAGACCTTATATTTTCCTCATCATCCACAATAAGTATAGATAAATTTCTCATACTCTCACCCTTTTTACTCTTTTTGATATTCCACACATTATTTCATAGGGTATTGTCCCAGCCAAATTTGCAATTTCAGAAAATGTAATTTCTTTGTCTTTTTGTTTTCCAATGATTGTAACTTCATCTCCTATCTGTGCATCTACATTATCTAAACTTACTATTGCCATATCCATAGTTATATTTCCAATAATATATGCCCTTTTTCCATTTATCAAAACATACCCTTTGTTAGATAGATTTCTGGGAAGTCCATCTGCATAGCCAAAAGATATAACCCCTATTTTCATGTCTTTATCTGCTGTAAAATTACCACAGTAAGATACCTTTTCTCCTTTTTTAATGTTTTTTATGGATATTAGTCTTGACTTTACATACATACAGTTTTCAACTTTTATTGGAAATTTAGCTTTTGGTTTTTCCCCATATAAGGCAAGCCCTATCCTGACAGCATTACAATAACTACACTCATAATCTATACCTGCGCTGTTTTGAAGATGGATATACTGTGGATTTAAAGCCTGGAATTTTTTTACAATAGCATAGAACTTTTTTATTTGAAACTGGGTAAACTCTGGGTCTATATCAGCAGATGGAAAATGGGACATAATTCCTTCTACGTTTATATTATTTACTTTTATAAAGGATTTTATCTTTTCTATATCTTGCTCATAAAATCCAAGCCTGTGCATTCCTGTATCAAATTTCAGGTGAATATTCTTATTTTTTAACTTTTTTACTAAATCTAATCCATAAAAATCAGATATTACTGGTGTTAGATTAAACTGGTTAAAATGCTCAATTTCGTCTTCTAAAATCCCCCCCAAAACAAGAATATTTTTTTTTACACCATTTTCTCTTAACTGTTTTCCTTCCTCTGCAGTTGCAACTGCTAAAAACTTTATAAAAGGAAAATTTTCAAGTTCTTTACTTACAATTAACGCATCATGTCCGTAAGCATCAGCTTTTACGACTGCAATAATGTCTTTCTTTACAAAATCTTGTATTTTTTTAACATTATTCGTGAGTTTTTTTATATGAATTTCAGCCCAGCTTCTTATTCTATTACTCTCCTTGGGTTTTTTATCTTTATTACATTTTAATACAAATAGACGAATTTAAAAATTGTTAAGATTTTTTAATAGTTTCTTAATAATATTTTCATACTCTTTTAATAAACTACTTCAAAACAAAACTATTGGAGGTTTTAGATGAAAAAAAGAGTTTTAGCATTGGCTTTGATTTCTGCAGTTTCATCAGTTACTGCACAGGAAATCCAAAATCCTTTAATTGAAAAACTTTACGAAAAGGGAGTTTTAACAAAAGAAGAGGCTATTAATCTTGACAAAAAAGTTAAAAAAGAAGGTGTTGTATCCACAAAAGATAAGAAACTAAAATTCGAAGGTTTAGCTTATATAGGTTACACATATAAAGATGTAAAGGGAGGAAAAGACGAAGGCTACTTTGAAATAAGAAGAGGATACTATATCACTAAATTTTATTTCAATAAAAAAGACTACGTTAGATTTACATTAGATGTAACAGCACACAATCACAAAGATAACCCAAACGAAGGAAAAGAGCTTAACGTAAAACTAAAACACCTTTATTTATATAAAGATATTTCATCTTTTGTTCCATACACTGGCTTTGAAATAGGACTTGTACATACTCCATGGCTTGACTACGAAGAACACTCTGGATGGTGGCAAAGATCTATTTCAAAAACATTTTTTGAATCATCAGACGGGGCACATCTCTTACCTTCAGCTGACACAGGTATAGATTTCAAAACAAAAACTGAATATGTATCTGCCGAATATGGAGTTTTTGATGGAGAAGGTTATGACCATTACAAAAGAAAAGATAAAGGAAATGCCCCAAATCAGCCTATGATAGATGGAAGATTAACATGGCATGTACTTGGTGGAGGAACAAAAAAACCTAAGCCATTATCTCAAACTTACGCAAACGTGTCTATACATGCTTTAGATAATTACAACTACAGAGGTTCTCATGATGATTTAACAGTTGTTCAACTTCATGCAGTTTATAACCAACCTCTATTTTTAATTGCAGGTCAGTATATACATTCTGACTGGTATTCAAAAGCAGAACAAACTGGAAATGGATTTTCTGTAAACTTTGAAATTAGACCATTATTAGAACATAAATTATCTCTTTTTGGAAGATATGACTTCTGGAACTCTGACAACAATAATTATGACAGAAAGCAGTATATATACGGAGTTGCATGGCACATGAATAAGCATGTAACATGGCTTGTAAATGGAATAAAAGTAGATTATAAAAACAATGACTCTAAAGACTATAATAAATATATGGTAACAGCTGAAGTTCACTTTTAATAAAGAAAAGATTTGGAGGTAGTAAAAAATGAAAAAAATATTAAATGGAATAGTAGCAGTAGGAATTTTAGCAAGCTCAACTGCTATAGCTGGAGAAACTATAAATGGGGCAGGAGCTACTTTCCCATATCCTGTTTACTCAGCATGGGCTTATCAATATTACAAAGAAACAGGAGTAAAACTAAACTATCAGTCTATAGGTTCTGGTGGTGGAATTAGACAAATAAGAAATAGAACAGTTGACTTTGGAGCTTCTGACGCACCTCTCCCACCAAAAAAGCTCGATGAATACAGACTGTATCAATTCCCAGCAATTATAGGTGGGGTAGTACCTGTTGTAAATATACCTGGTGTTAAAGCAGGACAGTTAAAGTTAGATGCGGATGCTCTCTGCCATATATATCTTGGAGAAATAAAATACTGGGACAACAGTCATTTAAAAGAGTTAAATCCAAACCTAAGATTACCACATAAAAAGATAACAGTTGTTCATAGATCTGATGGTTCTGGGACGACTGCTATATTTACCCATTACCTTTCAGATGCTTGTCCTCAGTGGAAAGAAAAAGTTGGAGCAGGTAAAGCTGTAAATTGGCCAGTTGGAATTGGTGGAAAAGGAAACGAAGGGGTTGCAAACTATGTTAAAAGACTTAAATACTCAATAGGTTATGTTGAGTTTGCATATGCAAAACAAAACAGACTTGCATATACACTTCTAAAAAATAAAGCAGGGAATTTTGTAGCTCCATCAATAGAAACATTTAAGTCAGCTGGAGCAACTGCAAACTTTGACCCTAAAAAGCACTTCTATCTATGGATGGTTAATGCTCCTGGGAAAAACGCATGGCCAATAGCTGGTGCATCTTTTATACTTGAAGCAAGAGAGAAAAAAGAGGCAGATAAAAAAGTTAATAAATTTTTCAAATGGGCGTTTGAAAATGGAGACGAAATAGCAATAAAGCTGGATTATGTTCCTTTACCAAAAGAACTTAAAGAAAAAATATACAAATACTGGAAAGAAAACGGAATATATCCAGAAGAGTAATCTGTCCTGCTGTTGCTGAACTTAATAATATCTAAGGAGGCTTTATAAGCCTCTTTTTTTTGTTATAATGAATTTTAGAATATCTCAAAGGTAAACATGGATGAAAAAGTTAAAGAAATTACCATTTCAGGATATTTTCTTTGGAATTATTGCATTCTCGGCTTCCTTTTTAGTTTTAAGTTTAATTTTTTCCACTGTATTAGTCCTGTATAATGAGTCATCATTAGCCATTCACAGATTTGGAATAATAAATTTTATACTTACAGAAGAATGGGATCCTGTTAGAGAGATTTTTGGAGCTGCCGCTTCTCTTTATGGAACATTGGTTACTACTGTTTTATCCTTGCTTTTTGCTATACCTATAGCCATTGGTATAGCCATATTTCTTGCAGAAGTTTCCCCACACTTGCTTAAAACTCCTATTGGTATCGCTATAGAAATGCTTGCAGCTATTCCAAGTATTATTTACGGTATGTGGGGTCTTTTCACACTTGCTCCAATTATGGGAAATTACATTGAACCAGCTTTGCAAAACACACTGGGCAAAATACCAGTAATAGGAAAACTCTTCGAAGGAACTCCAACTGGTATTGACCTTCTTACAGCGAGTTTAGTTTTAAGTATTATGATAATACCGTTTATAGCAAGTATTGCAAGAGATTCTCTAAATCTAACTCCAAATATTATGAAAGAATCAGCTTATGCATTAGGTGCAACAAAATGGGATGTAGTTAAAGATATAATGATACCTTACGCTAAACTTGGAATATATGGAGGAATTGTATTAGCTTTAGGTAGAGCTTTAGGAGAAACAATGGCTGTCGCTTTTGTCCTTGGTAACAATCATCAAATAACATTATCATTATTAGACGCTGCAGCTACTATAACAGTTACATTGGCTAATGAATTTACTGAAGCAGATTCGGATATATACCTTTCTTCTTTATTCTATCTGGCATTAATCCTATTTGTTTTAAGCTTTGTAATATTAGCTATTGCCAAATTTTTCCTTTTAAAAGCTGAAAGAGGATATTCACGATGACCACTGCAGAAAAGTACACCAAAATAAGGAAAATAAAAAGCTTTATAGCTTTATCATTATCCACATTTGCAGCTTTTATAGGTCTATTCTGGCTTGGATTTATACTTTTTGATGTTTTAAGACATGGAATAGCAGGTTTAAATTGGGAACTCTTTACAGAAGACCCCGCCCCACCAGGAATAGAAGGAGGCGGTCTAAGAAACGCTTTTGTCGGACAGCTTGAAATAGTGTTTTTTGCTGTAATTATGGGAGTACCCATTGGTATGCTGGCAGGTATATTTATAGCAGAGTATGCAAGAGGAACAAAGTTTGCCAAGACCGTTTCTATTTTATCTGATATTATGGTAAGTGTTCCTTCTATTGTTGTTGGTACATTTATATATGCAATTCTTGTTAAACCAATAGGACATATTAACTATGGGGGAGTAGTTGCTGTAGGATTTCTATCAGCTATTATTACCTTTATATTTGGAAGTGTTTTAAATCTCTTTACCAGTAAAGTTTTGTTAAACGTTTTTAGTGTAAAATCAGACTCTGCAGTTAAACTTTTAAACCTTATTATTAATCTTATAACTGTCCTATTTGGAGTATTTTTATTTATATATCTTTTACATAAACTGGTAGACAAAATTCATGGATTTAACGGATGGGCAGGAGCAGCTTCCCTTGCATTCATTATGATACCTGTAATACTGAGAACTACTGAAGATATGCTTTCTCTTGTTCCATGGAGTTTAAGGGAAGCGGCATTTGCTTTAGGAGCTTCTTATTATCATGTTATTAAGGATATAGTTATTAGAGCAGCTATGACTGGAATACTAACTGGCGTAATATTATCTATATCAAGGGTAGCCGGAGAAACAGCACCTTTATTATTTACATCCTTCAATAACTCTTATTTCACTATGAATATGAACGAGCCAATAGCATCCTTGACTGTTACGATATTTGTTTATGCCACAGGGCCTTATGAAGACTGGCATACAAAAGCATGGGCTGCATCTTTTATCATAACTTTCTTTATTTTACTTGTTACAATATCTGCCAGATACATAATACACTGGAGATATAAAAATTAGGAGGAAAAATTGGCAGAAACAGAAAAAATAAAAGTAGAGCATCTATATTTCTGGTATGCAGGTTCAAAAAAGCCAGCACTAAAAGATATAAATATACCCATTTATGAAAAGAAAGTTACAGCTTTGATTGGTCCATCTGGATGTGGAAAGACAACTTTACTGCGTTGTTTTAACAGAATGCATGACTTATATCCGGGGAACAGATATGAAGGCAAGATTCTACTTGATGGTGAAAATGTATTAGATGAGAATTATGACCTTATTAAACTCAGAACAAAAGTTGGAATGGTATTTCAAAAACCAACTCCTTTTCCAATGAGTATTTTTGATAATGTTGCCTATGGATTAAAGTTAAGAGGAATAAAAGATAAGAAAATTTTAAGAGAAAGAGTTGAAAAAGCGTTACGACAGGCAGCTCTCTGGGATGAAGTTGAGGACAGACTTGACCAGCCAGCTACAGGATTATCAGGAGGTCAGCAACAAAGACTAGTAATAGCACGGGCCCTTGCAGTAGAACCAGAGGTTTTGCTATTTGATGAACCTACATCTGCTCTAGACCCAATTTCAACAGCAAAAATAGAAGAGCTTGTAGTAAGCCTCAAGAACAAAGTAACAATAATCATTGTTACGCATAATATGCAACAAGCTGCAAGAGTATCAGATTATACAGCCTTTATGTATTTAGGAGAACTTATTGAATTTGATAAAACTGATATTATATTTACAACACCTAAAAAGAAATTAACAGAGGATTACATCTCAGGTAAATTTGGTTAATATGGAGGAAACATGCTTATTAAACCTAAATTAGAGGAAATCAGGAACAATCTTATAAAGATGGCAGAAATGTCAATGACAATGCTTGAAAATGCTGTTCAGGCAATCGTTAAACATGATCCTGAACCTTTAAAAGTAGTAGATGAACTGGAACCAAAAGTTGATGAAATGGAAGTTAAAAATGAAAGTTTAATAATTACAACAATAGCAAGATTTCAACCTGAAGCAAAATATTTAAGAATACTTGTAATGGATTTATTTGTTAATAGAGACTTAGAAAGAATTGGAGACCATGCAGAAAACATAAAAGAACAAGCAGAAAGAATTATACAAAAGCCAAAATTAAAAGAATATGTAGATTTACCTATAATGACACAGATTACCCTTGATATGGTAAGAGATGCAATTATATGTCTTGAAACTTTAGACACGGAACTTGCCAGGGATATTATAAAAAGAGATGACAAAGTAGATGCCCTAAATGAACAAATAATTAGAGAACTCTACACATATATGGTGGAAGATCCTAAAAACATAAAAGTAGGTATAAGATTAATAACTGTTGCTTCTAATATAGAAAGGGTTGCTGATATAGCAACAAATCTGGCTGAAGAAGTTATATATATGAAAGAAGGAAAAATGTTAAGACATCAAGAATTAGATGAAAATGGAGAAAATAAAGAAGATAAAGTCTGATGACTTTGAAACTTTTTTAAAATTCCTCGATTACCTGAAAGAAGGAATAATAGTAATAGACAAGAATAAAATCGTAACTTACTCAAATAAATATGCAGAAAATCTTTTAGGTATAAAAGAACCAGAAGGAAAACACTTCTCAACAGTTATAAAAAATAACTATCTGTACTCTATAATAGCTCATGAGTACGACAAAGACATACAAGAAGAAATAATCATAAAAGATAAAAAATTTCTGGTAAAAGTGTATCATATTGATGATAAAAAGTTTGTTCATCTAACAGATATAACACCATATGAAGTTTATAAACAGGCAAAAAAAGATTTTGTGTCTAATGTGTCCCACGAACTTAAAACTCCAATTGCTGTTTTAAAAGGTGTGATAGAAACCTTAGAGGTTGAAGAAGAAGAACCTACTAAGAAAAAATTTATAACTATGGCATTAAAAAGAATAAATCAGATGGATTCGTTAATCAATGACCTGTTGATAATAGCACGTCTGGAGTCTCAAGAAGACAAAGTAGTAAAGACTAAGATAAATCTATTTAAATTTATTGAACAGATTTATGAAGATTTGGCCCATCTTACAAAAGAAAAAAGTATAACTTTTTTAAATAATATAAACAAAGATACTTATATTATGGGAGATGAGAAAAAATTAGCCATACTCTTTAAAAATTTAATAGAAAATGCAATTAAATACAATAAAGAAAATGGTAAAGTCGAAATAAATGCTTATGACAATGGAAAATACAGCATAGTAGAAGTAAAAGACACTGGAATTGGTATTCCAAAAAAATCCTTACCTTTAATTTTTGAAAGATTTTATCGAGTGGATAAATCAAGAAGTAGAAGCGTTGGCGGAACTGGGCTTGGACTTTCCATAGTAAAACATATTGCCGAAGCTCACAAAGGTAAAGTAGAGGTTTCAAGTACTCTTGGTAAAGGTTCCACATTTAAATTGTACTTACCAAAAAAATGAAAATCTTAATAACAGGTTCCACAGGTTTTGTTGGAAGATATATAACTAATGTATTAATAGACAAGTATACTTTAGTATTACCTGTAAGAAATTTCCAAAAAGCTAAAAATGTTCTAAATCTAAACAAAAAAGCGAAACTGATTTCTTTTACAGAAAACCTTGATGAAATTGTAATAAACGAAAAGCCTGACGTAATAATAAATCTATTAGGGATTTTAAAGGAAGACAGAAAAAATAATATGACCTACGAAAAAGTACATTATGTATTCACTCAAAGGCTTGTAGATGGAGCATTGAAAGCAAGCAGTGTAAAACATTTTGTGCAGATGTCAGCCCTTGGAGCTTCTATATCATCAAAAAGTAGGTATTTTAAAACAAAAGCAGCAGCAGAAAATTATATAAAGTCAGTTAAACTTAAATACTCAATTTTCAGACCTTCCATAATAATGGGAAAAGAACAACTTTTATTTAAACAATTTAAGCAACTCTCCAAAGTTTCCCCTTTTTTTATTGCTCCAAAAGGAAAAGTCCAACCGGTACATATACTTGATGTTAGAGACTGTATCATAAAAGTAGTGGAAAATTTCCAGCGAAATAATATATATGAACTGTGTGGAAATAAAGTTGTAACTTATAAAGAGCTTTTTAAATTTGTTTTAGAGTACTTAGGTATAAGGAGACCTGTTATTGAAGTTGATAAAATGTTATTGCTACCAGTTGCTTTACTTGGAAACTTTGTAGACCAATTACCATTAAATTATGAGCAGTGGCTTATGTTAGAAAAAGATAACGTTTGCAGTGGAAAATATCCCGGTGTAAAATCTTTATTAAAATCAATTAGAAATCCATTTGAATTATAAGGAGGAAATAGGGATGAAAGTAGGAGTATTACTCGCAGGGTGTGGAGTTTTTGATGGTGCTGAAATCCATGAAGCTACATTAACACTGTACTTTTTAGATAAGGCTGGAGCTGAAATTGTATGTATGGCACCAAATATTCCTCAAAAAGAAGTGATAAATCACTTAACTGGCGAAAAAATGAATGAGACAAGAAACGTTTTAGTTGAAGCAGCAAGAATAGCCAGAGGAAATATAAAAGATATAAACGACGTATCAGCAGATGATATAGATGCTCTTATCATGCCTGGTGGTTATGGAGTTGCTAAAAACTTTTCAAACTTCTTAGAAAAGGGAGCTCAAGCTGATGTAATTCCAGAAGTAAAGAGATTATTGGTGGAAATGTTTGAAAAGAAAAAACCTATAGGTGCTGTGTGTATTTCTCCAGTTATAGTAGCAGCGGCGTTAAAAGAGGCAAAAGTAAAACTCACAATTGGAAGTGACGAAGAAGTTGCCAAAGCAATTGAAGCTATGGGACAACAACATTTAGTATGTCCAGTATCTGAAACACTGGTAGATGAAGAAAATAAAATAGTATCAACACCTGCATATATGGAAGGTAAAACTATAAAGGATGTTGCCGAAGGTATAGAAAAACTAGTTAACGAAGTATTAAGACTTGCAAAAAAGGGTAGCTAATTATGAGGAAGTTAGTGATAGCAGTCATTTTATCCGGTTTTATATCCAGTTATGCAGGGCAAGAAGAAAAAGTAGTAGAAATTGGAGAGACAGCTTCTAAAGAACTACTTAAGACTTTAAAAACAGAACTTGTAAAAGCACTTTCAAAAAGTCCTTATGAAGCCATAGACGTATGCCATAAAAAAGCTCTGATACTCACCCATGAAGTTGAAAAAAAACTGGACCATGGAATAAAGATAAAAAGGACTTCTTTTAAGTATAGAAACCCTAAAAATAAACCTGATAAATATGAACAGCAGGCTCTTAAATACTTTGAAGAAATGTTCAAAAAAGGTAAAAATCCATCTTACTATATCCAGAAGGTAGAAAATGGTTATAGATACTACAAACCTTTAAAGGTGAAAGCTGTCTGTTTAACCTGTCATGGCGATCCAAAGCTAATGGATAAAAGACTATATGAGAAAATAAAAAAGTACTATCCAAACGATAAAGCTGTTGGTTATAAAGAAGGCGATTTTAGGGGAGTTATACGAGTTTTTATACCTAAAGATGCTCTAAAATAAAAAAGGGCCCTAGGGCCCCTTTGTATGAAAATACAATTATTCTTCGATAACTTCAGTAATTAAAGAACCAGATGGACATTCTTCAGTAACTTCTAAAACTCTATCACAAACGTCCTGTCCGATTTGTTCACAATCTATGATAGCACCATCACCACCGAGTTCTTCTTTTACTGCAGCTATTCCATCACCAGTATCAACGTATACTTCTGGAACATCGTCATAGCAGAGTGCACAAGCAGTGCAAAGGTCCTGGTCAACCATAACTTTTAACTTCATTGTATTACCTCCTATAAAAATTATTTAGATTTAAAAAGTCCAATTAGTATATTCTATTATTGGCAAATTTGCAATATAACAGTGTTTGATTTTATATAATTAGAAAAAGAAAGAGGTGTCATCTATGATTAAAATCAGTGGCCTTTACATACACATACCCTTCTGTAGTATAAAATGTCCTTATTGTGATTTCACATCAATAGTAGAGTTCAATCCCAATGTGTACAAAGACTACATAAACGCCTTAAAGAAGGAGTTTTTACTATATAAAGAAAAGTACAATTTCAATTTACAAAGTATATACTTTGGTGGTGGAACTCCTTCTATCTTGGAACCTGAGCTAATTATAAACATATTAGAATTTATACTTAAAAATTCAAACCTTAATGAAAAGATTGAAATAACCATAGAAGCTAACCCTAATACATACAGGTATAATCAACTAAAACTCATAAAAGAAGCAGGTATAAACAGAATAAGTATTGGAAATCAGACTTTTAATCTACGCCTTTTAAAGTCTTTAGGGAGAAACCATCAACCTAAAGACACGTTAAAAATGGTTGAAGACAGTATCAGAGCTGGATTAAACAACATAAATTTAGACCTCATATACGGTATAGAAGGTCAATCTTATGAAGATTTGCAGCAAGATTTAAAAATATACACTGAACTTCCTCTTACACACATATCTGCTTATATGCTTACAGCTTATGAAGATACCCCCCTTGGTTCAATGGTTTTAGATGGGAAATACAATCTGCCAGATGAGGAAACTACAACTAAAATGTTTAAAATGGTAGATGACTTTTTTGAAAAAAAAGGTTTTTATAGATACGAACTTTCAAACTGGGCAAAACCTGGCTACGAGTGTAAACATAATCTATTGTACT
This sequence comes from uncultured Aquificales bacterium, assembly GCA_964516095.1. Classification (GTDB taxonomy): domain Bacteria; phylum Aquificota; class Aquificia; order Aquificales; family Hydrogenothermaceae; genus Hydrogenothermus. The sequence goes on along the minus strand of CAZEYS010000003.1, from coordinate 36,217 downwards.
GGACAGATAAAACATTTTTAGGCATTGGTATCTCAGCGTGGTCCTATGATGGTGAAAAACGTTTTGGAAATACTAAAAACTTAAATGAATATTTTCAATATCTAAATGAAAATAAGCTTCCTGTAAGATATATAGAAAAGCTTTCCAAAGAAGATAAAGAGTTTGAAATGGTGATGCTATCTCTTCGTTTAAAAGAAGGTATGGATATCAGTTTAATAAAAAACAAAAATATACTGCAAGAGCTTGTAGACCACAGATTAGGATATATAGAAAATAATAGATTTGTTTTAACTCAAGATGGATTAATGGTTATCAACCAGATTGTTACAAAATTAACAATATAATATATAATTTCACAATTATTTCACAGTAGCTAATTAAAATTATTATTGATAAAGCAGCTACCTGAAGCCGATGTTTTTCTCAAACCTCCTCCCATATTTTGCCCCTTCTCCCCCGGGGGCCTTTTTATTCTTCTAAAAGAGCTTTTTTCATTATTTCAATGGGAGCTTTTTGTCCAGTCCATATTTCAAACGCCTTCGCTCCCTGATACAGTAACATAGGTAAACCATCCTGCCACTTACATCCCTTTTCTTTGGCAGCTTTTAAAAGAGGAGTTTCTTTGTAAATAATATCAACAACTATATGTTCTGGCTTTATATGTGAGTAATCAAACAGAGGTTTATCATTTTCATTTAATCCTACTGAGGTGGTATTTACTATAATATCAACGTAAGGTAAAACGCAGCATTCTATTTTGTTTAAAGGTATTGGTAGTAAAATTTCATCGATGAAACGGTTTAATGACCTGAAATCTTCTAAGATTTGGTAGGCTCTTTCTACAGTTCTATTAGCAACGTATAATTTTTCAATACCTTCTTTTATCAAGCTGTATATAACTGCTCGTGAGGCTCCACCAGCACCTAATACTAAAACGGTTTTATTTGATAAATCTTCTACCAGTTCTTTTAGGCCTGTTATAAACCCATAAGCATCTGTATTATAGCCGACAAGATATCCATCTATATTTTTTATTGTGTTACATGCTTTTATATACTTTACTTCTTCTGAAATCTCATCCAAATATTTAACAACTTCTTCTTTATGAGGTACAGTTATATTAACTCCTTTTATATTTAATGTTTTTAATGCATTAATGGCATCTTCTAATTTTTCTGGGGGAATTTCGAAAGGAAGATAAACAGCAGGAATATTTAAATAGGAAAAAGCAGAACTTTGAAACTGAGGTGATTTTGAATGATTTACAGGATAGCCAAATATTCCGTAGAGAGATGTTTCTCCTGAAATATCAACAGGTATTTTCATTTTACTTTATTTCAAATTTTGACTGCCCTATCATCACTGTTTTCACCCATGGAAGCAGCTGCTTTATAGCTACTACTACTGTATCTTTCATAGTCATATCTGAAATAGGACAGTGAACACACGTTCCAACAAGCTCTAAATAAACTGTGTCATCTTCAATTTTCTTTAATATTATATTGCCTTCGTCAATAGCTAAAGCAGGTCTTATTTTTTCTAAGACTTCTTCAACTTCTTTTTCTCTATCTAAAATTGTAGACATCTTCTACCACCTCTAAGCTTATTCTTCTTCTAAAAGTGGCCTTGATATATCAAGACCAAGTCTTTCGTGTAAATCTTTAAAAAACTGTTTTTGTTTTTCTTCTGGTAGATTTAAAACGTTAAATGCTCCTTGTATAGATAATCTTTTCAAGGCTATATCCTGTATTTCTTCATCATAAAAAAATTTAAAATACTCTTTAACTATAATCTCACTTTCTGGATATTCTTCCAATAAGTGGTAAACTTTAAAGTCTGCATTTATTCTCATTCTTTTGTTTTCCTTACAAAAAATCTTAGTAATCCATCTTCATCTATATATCCTAAGTACTCGTTTCCAGTTGTTTCACACCATGCAGGTACATCCTGTATAGCCCCTTCATCGTCAGCTTGAAGTTCTACAATCTGACCTACTTTTGCCTGTTTCATTACTTTGGCAAGCTCTGTTATTGGAATAGGGCAGTAAGTTCCTGTTGCATCATGTACTATATCAGGATTTATATTTTCTAAATCAATACTCATATTAAATCCTCCAGCTCTCTAATACAGTTTCTTGTAGTTTTGTACCTAATATTATAGTAGGTTTTTCAACATTTTTTAAGCTATCAGGTGGAACTATTTTTACCTGTATATTACCGTTTTCATCTGTCTTGCTGTATCTGGCAATTAAATCTGCTATCATCTTTTTATCTTCTTCAGTCAAATATGGAGAATGAATAGGTCTAGCTATTGCGACGGCACCTTTTCCAATAGGTTCTGCAAACCAATAATTTTTAGCTATTCCTCTAATAAAGTTTCCTTCTCCTTCGTTTCGAGTTACAATAACCTTAGTTCCTGTTGGAAGTCGAAAGTGTCTTCCTATTGTTAGTAGGTATAATTCTTCACGGGATATCTTACTCTCGACAGCTATAACCTCTTTATATTTCCTTGCGAAATTTTCATCAGTTAAATAGCAACAACCTCCAGCAGGTTGTTCATATTCATCTATTCCAAATTTTTTTGCAAGCTCCATCTGTCTTTTTCTGCTTCTTCCAGAAATTCCTTCTAGCTTTTCTCTATCAATCCATCCTTTTATTTCAGGGATTGTAGGTGGGAGCAGTTTAGCAGATAAAGGCTTTACAACAATACCTTCTACACCTGCTTCTTTTTCTATAATTTTCATAGCCTGTAAATGCTGGCTCATAGGTCTTTGATTTAATACTTCCCCTGAGATTATGAAATCTGCACCTATTTCTTCCATATATTTTTTGGCATGTTTGTACATATATGCTCGACAGTCTATACAGGGGTTTATATTACTTCCATAACCATACTTTGGATTTTGTATAACATCGAAATATCCTTCGGATATATCTATAATTTCAAGAGGAAATCCGTACTTTGCTGCGTATTTTAATGCAGGGTTCATATAATGAGAACCGTCTTCTTTCTTTTCTCCTCTTCTTCTCTTTGTTTCTGTTATACAAAAACCTGTGTAAAAATGCAGGGCTATAACTTCTATGCCCTGCGCCTGTATAAGTTTTATAGCAAGTGTGCTATCTAATCCACCTGAGTAAAGTGCTACAGCCTTTCTTTTTTTCATTGTTCTGGACATAAACCTTTTTCTTTTGCTTGCTCCAGTATCTCAGTTAAATGTATCTCTCTTTCTCCGTCTGGATCTTCTTCTGGAGAGACACACAAACCGCAGGCAGTTCCTGCATCTGTTGCATCGGATATTTCATCTACACTGCAGGCACCATTTTTTATTGCTTCTAATATCTCTCCTAATGTAACCCCCATGCATAGGCATACTTCTGTGTCAGGATCCATAGAAAATATATCCTTTTCCATTTTTACCTCCTGATTAGCCTATGTGTTCTAAATCTACAGACTCTTCTTCGTGATCTTCTTCAATACAATCAGGTATTTTAGCTGCTTCTTCAACTCTTCCCTGTTTAAGGAGATAGTCTTTGATTGCAACGTGTAATGTTTCAAGACCGAGGTTTGTACAGTGTATCTTTTGTGGAGGTAATCCTCCTAACTCTTCGAATATCTCTTTGTATGTTAAGTTTAATGCGTAATCTATTGGTTTTCCTTTTACCATTTCTGTTAACATTGAAGAAACAGCAATTGCGGAACCGCAACCAAATGTTTTAAATTTAACATCTGTTATTACGTCAGTTTTTGGATCAACTTTTATAGTAAAGAGCATTGCATCTCCACAAGATGGGTTTCCACATTGTCCGTATCCATCAGGATTTGGTATTTCTCCAAGGTTTCTTGGATTTGTGAAGTGGTCTAATACTTTTTCGCTATATTCAAACATGATTGTTACCTCCTAAGGTTTAATTTTATTTACTTCAGGTCTTAATTTAGATATTAAAACCTACACTCTCAATGAGTTTTATCACAATTAGTTATTTACTTTTTTGTATTTGTCAGCTTTTTTTACAAACTGATCCCAGTTTTCTGGTCCAAATGGTGAAATCTCTCTTAATCTCTCTATAACTTTTGGATATGTTTCGAGAATATAATCTATATCTTTTTCTGTGTTTTCTCTACCTAGCGAGAATACTATTGAACCATTAGATTCTTCGGCTCCAATACCAATAGATGCTAAAACGTGTGACTGTTTTAATGCATAAGATACACATGCTGAACCAGAGGCTGTATATGTTTTGTTTATATCCAGCATTAAAAGCATAGCTTCACCTTCAATGTACATAACAATTAATGATAAGTGGTTTGGAAGTCTTTTTTCTGGATGACCTGTGAATTTGATATAAGGTATCTTTTCTTCTATTCCTTTCTTTAGTTTGTCTCTCAATGCTTTTAATCTATTAACTCTATCATCCATTTCTTTTATTGCAAGTTCTGCAGCAGCTCCCATTCCTACAATTAAAGGTACTGGCTCTGTACCTGCTCTTTTTCCACCTTCTTGTATTCCTCCTTCAATTAGAGGCTTTAATCTAACACCTTTCTTTACATATAAACCACCTATTCCTTTAGGTGCATAGAAGTAATGTCCCGTAAATGAAGCCATATCAAGACCCCACTCTTCAACACTCACTGGCATGTGTCCTACTGCAGGGGCTATATCAGAGTGGAATACTACCCTTGGATTTTTCTCTTTTGCAGCTGCCACTAAGGCAGGCATATCCTGTACAGTTCCGATTTCTCTATTTGCATATCCAACTGATACAAGTATAGTATCAGGTCTAATAGCCTCTGCGAGTTTTTCTGGATGGATAATTCCATACTCATCAGGTTGAACATATGTAACCTCAAAACCTTCTTTCTCTAAAGTTTTACATGAGTGTAAGATAGAATGATGCTCTATAGATGAAACTACTATATGTTTTCCTCTTCTTGTAACTCCTGGAGCTTTTGCATAACCTTTTATTGCAAGGTTATTGGCTTCTATTGCTCCAGATGTATATACTATTTCTTCAGGTGTTCCTACATCTAAAAGTTCAGCAACTTGCTCTCTTGCTCTATTTATAGCCTTTTTGGCTTCAACTCCAAGTTTATGTAAAGATGTTGGATTACCAAATTTTTCAGTAAAGTATGGTTTCATAACTTCTACTATTTCTTCAGGTACTGGTGTTGTAGCCAGATGGTCTACATACACTATTCCTCTTGTTTCTATCATTTTTATAACCTCCTCATGATTAGATACTTAGTTTTTTTATTAATTTTTGTGCAATTTCCATAAAAGCTTTGGCTGAATCAGAATCTTCTTTTGCTAAAGTTATTGGTATACCTAAATCTGCAAATTCTGCGACTTTTGGTTCTATAGGAATTCTACCTAATAGCTCAGTTCCATACTGTTTGGCTATTTCTTCAGTTTTACTTTTTCCAAAGATTTCATACTTTTTGCCATTATCTGGACAAATAAAATAGCTCATATTTTCAACTATACCTAAAACAGGGATTTCAACTTCTCTGAACATTTGAATACCTTTTTTTACGTCTATTAAAGCTACGTCTTGGGGTGTTGTTACAATTACTGCTCCATCAAGTTCTGCAACTTGACCTAATGTAATTTGAACATCTCCAGTTCCTGGTGGAAGGTCTATAATAAGGAAATCCAGACCTTCATCTCCCCAGTCTATATCAAATAAGAATTGGTTTAGGGCTTTAAATAGAACAGGTCCTCTCCATATAACAGGGGTGTCTTCAGATGGAAGCAATAAGCCTATTGACATTACTTTAATACCATGACTTTCTGGAGCTACTAACACATCTCCTCTTTCAGTTTGTTTTCCTATTACTTGTTTGTCTTTAGCTCCAAGCATTGTTGGACCAGATGGTCCATACATATCTGCATCTAAATAACCTACTTTATATCCCATCTTTTTCAAAGCTGCAGCTAAGTTTACAGCTACAGTAGATTTTCCAACTCCTCCTTTTCCAGATGCTACAGCAATTGCTTTTTTTACATTTGGAATTCTTCTTCTGTTTTCAAATGGATTTTCTTGAGGTGGGGGTGGAGCTTGTTGTTGTCTTTGGGCTGGTGGTTGGTCTGTAAATTCTACCTCTATTTTAGTTGCTCCGAGAGGTTTTAAAGCCTCTTCTGCTTTTTTCTTTAAAAACTCATGGTATTTTTCACTTGGAGAAAATAAAACTAATTTCACATCTGTTCCTTCTATTTTTATATCTCTTAGAATATCTGCCAGTGAAAAACTTATCCCTATTTCTTCTAATGTGTGCTTTTTGAGAGCATCCATTACACCTTTTAATGCCATTAAAGCCTCCTATTTTGTTTTTTATTTTGAAACTTGTTTTAACTTTAATAAGTATTGGAATAATTTTGTTGAATAATCTTTTATTTTTTTTAAAATTTCTTTTTTCTTCTCTGGGTCTTCTTCATTTTCTATTAAAAATGCCTCTTTATGAAAATTACAATGTATTTCTTTAAGTTCCTCTAAAATTTTTTTTATGTTATCTGGATAAATGTCTTTTTTCTCTATAACTTTATCAAGAAGTTTTCCAAAAGCACACGAATGACAATCGACAAAATCAGGTTTATTTTTTTCTTTTCCATTTATGTATTTTTCCAATTTATTTACAAAAATAGCGTGTTGGGATAAGTATATGTCTATTTCTTTTGTCAAGTTTTCCAACTTCCCACCTCATTTTATCTTTTTGTTTTATTGTAAAATAGAATAAATTATTTAAGATTTAAAGGTATGATAAGTATCATTAAGGTGAAGAGTGATGAAATATTTTGATTTCCTTATAAATTATTCCATTTATGTAATGGAACCTTTTATTGGAAATGTTAATATGGATGAAGGTAGCTATACTGCTATGCAAGGAATTATCCACTTTATAGGATGGGCTATTTTCATTGGCATTTTGATTTGGGTGTTTAAATATATGAAAAAACATATACAAGAAGATGAAAGAATGAAAAAGTATTACGGACAATCTGACGAGAAAGAAAAAAAAGAATAAAAAGTTTATGAATAGAGAAGGCTTTTTTGTATCTGAAAGAAATAGTGTAATTAAACAAGTATTAGAGGCTTTTTTAGACAGTAAGTTTGCAGGTATTATCTACGGAGAACCACTTACAGGCAAAACATTTTTTATAAAAAAAATACTTGAAAGTAATTATGTTATCTATCACTATATTGACCTTCAAAAGGATAACCTCCAAAAGGAACTTAGTGATCTGGTGGTTGATGATTATAATGTCCTTGTTATAGATAATGCACAGTTTTTGTCTGAAGAGGATTTGCAGAAAATCTTAGATATTTATAGCAAATTTGATAATCTGTCTTTGATATTGGTAGGCAGTATGCAATTAAGAGACAAACTATTTAAATCGAATTTAAAACACTATCTAAAGAATTTTAACTTTATCTTTGAGTTTAAAGAGCTTAATTTTAAAGAGTTTAAAAGCTTTTTAAAGCATTACATGTCTGAAAAGGGAATAAGTATTATTTTTACAAAAGGAGCTTTAAAAGATTTATATAGAAAATCAGAAGGAAAAATAGGAAAAGTTATATATTTATTATATAAGTTAAAAAACAAAAAGTTTGTTTATAAATTTAGAAAAAGTTTTTTACTTTTGCCATTTTCTCTCATTTTAATAGCTACAGGGTATTATTTTTACATAAACAAACAACTATTCTATACGAAAAAAGTGGATATAGTTAGTACTGAGCCCAAAATTAACAAAAAGCAAATATCAAAAATTGATGATACTATTTACTATGGTTATCTATATGATAATGACAACAAATTTTGCTATAATTTTTTAGAAATCCCAATTGATATATTAAAAACAAAAATAGAAAAAGCAAAAACACATAAAGATAAAAATATATTGGAAACCAAGGCTAAAAATGCCACTTATTATATAAGTTTAGGAGCATTTAAATATAAAAAAAATGCAGAAAGGTTAGCTAAAATTGTAAAAGAAAAATATCAATTACAACCAGTAGTAATAGAGTTTGATAATAAAAGCAAATTATTTAAAGTAAAACTAATGTATAACGATAAAAATACTGCTGAGGAAACTTTAAAAATGCTCAAAAAGAATGTTATGTTTAAAAACGCATTTTTAAGAAGAGTTTAAAGATGAATAAAGACTATTTAGCTTTCTTTGATTTTAGAGATGAGCCTTTTAAACTAACACCAGATATTAATTACTACTTTTTTTCAAAAAGTCATGAGTTCGTGTTTGAACATTTAATGTATTTTTTTAATTCTAATGAACCATTTGCAGTTATCGTTGGAGAACCTGGGATAGGTAAAACCATCACCGTAAGAAAATTTATTGATGAAATTAATGATAAAGCAGAAGTTGCATATATTTTATTTCCTTCTTTAAAACCAGTTGAGCTATTTATAGCCATACTCGAGGACTTAAAAATCAAAATTCCTTCTGGAATAACAAAAAATAAGTTGTTTTCTTTATTTAGAAATTATCTAATAAAAAAGAGGCAAGAAGGAAAAAAGGTTATTGTTGTAGTAGATGAAGCCCAGAACCTTCCTATCGAAACTTTAGAAGAATTAAGAATACTTTCAAACTTAGAAACAGAAAATGAGAAACTAATCAAAATTTTGCTGGTAGGTCAACAGGAACTTTTAAAAAAGATCGATGTACCTGAACTACGACAGTTAAAACAGAGAATAACAATTTTACAGGAGCTAAAACCTTTACAACCAGTTGAAGTAAAAGAGTATATTTACTTTCGAATTTCAAAAGCAGACGGAAAAGTTAAAATAGATGAAGATGTTTTTAAATTAGTGTACGACTATACACAAGGATATCCAAGGTTAATAAATCAACTTATGGATAGAGCATTGATGGCAGCTTACATAGATAAAACCAGAAGAATAAAACCAGAACATGTAAAAAGAGCGGCCAAAACCTTAAATTTAACTTCGCATAAAGTAACTACAAAGTATAGTATTTCCTCCAAAAGAGCCACTATTTTGATAATTTTGTTCATCTTAGTATTTTCTACAGGATTTGTAGGGTGGAAGTTTCTATACCAGACTAAAGCTCCCACTGTTAGTCTTAAATCATTGGCTCAGCAACAATCTGTTTTTTCTACAAACAGTAAAGAAAAAGAAACTCAGAACAATAAAAAGAAAAATTATGTTTTATATTTATATGCTACCAGAGATATTAATGATGCTTTTAAGAAAAAAGAAAATATAGAAAAAGTTATAGGAAAGAAAACTGTAGTTGCAAAAGTTAAAAATGGTCAGTATTATGCTATTGCTATTTTATACGACAAAAAAGAAGATGCATTAAAAGACTTAAAAAAGGTAAAAAAAATATCTGGCTTTAAAGATGCTTTTGTACCACCAGGAAGATACAATTTAGAAATTATTAAATCTTCAAGTTCTACGAATTCTAAAGTTAAATAATGTTTGATAATCATTTTTAAAATGAATGGTTATATAGTTCCTTATAAAAAAGTTTTTGATGTTAAGGTTTATACCGTCAGCTACAGTGAATAAACCTCTCGCTCCTTCAAAAGATAAGATTTGTATTTTACTGCCTTCAGGTACTTTTATTTCTGTTTTATTTGTTAGATAAACTAATCTATTATTGACTTTTAGTTTTATTTTCGGATTTTTAACAGTTAAAAAACTATCCATATTAGAAATTAAATAATCAAAATCAGGGGAAATTTCAACATTATACAGTTTAAAGAATTCGGATATCATATAAAAATGGGTTTTTACCTTTTCCTGAATTGAAGGCAGTTGTTTAGAAGCTTCAAGACAAAATGCAGGAATGTTATGTTTTAAACACCAACCTGTGAGTGCTTTTCTTTGTTCTTTATGCTTATTAGATGAAAACGTCTTTGTGTTATATACAGGGATTTTATGTTTTTTCTCTTTTATTTTTTTATTCACATTACAGGCAACAAAATTTGCAATTTTAAAAAGAGGAAAATTTTTGTATTCATACTCATCTATAACTATCGACTGTCCCCAAAACTTAGGGTTTAGAATATGAAATCCGTAACCATCATGTAAGGATAAAACAACATCTGGCTTAAATTCTAATATGAGTTTTTTTAATTTTTTTACAAAAAAATAATCAGGGTCTTTTGGTGATATATGAGCAAATTTTCTGTTCATATCTCCATTGTAACCCCGAACATTTGCCAGTATAGAAGTAAAATTACTGCGAGGTACTACTATCAAAGTTCCTTTTTTTACTTCTACGTCTACAAGTATATCTGCAGCTTTATAGGCTCCTATCTCGTTTCCATGGATTCCACCTATAACTAAAACTATTCCCCCTTTTTCTTTGCCTTTTTTTACAAAGTATTCGAAAGGTTTATCAGGTAAAGAGATATTTATTCTTTTTCTATTAAAGGCAAAAGCCGATGATATAGGTACTAACGAAGTGAACAAGAGCGTATTTATAAGCTTTCTTCGGCTAATATTTTCCATTTTCCTTCTTCTTTAATTATATATATTACTTTTTTTCCTTTCCAGTTGTAATTATTAGATTTATACTCCATGCTAAAAGAAACTGAATATATATTCCCAAAGTTTAGTACTCTGCCGTCTTTTGCAATATAAATATCATTAACATAAATTTTAATCCATTTTTTTCGTTTGGACACAGCTTTTTTATGTTTAATGAATGCCTTTTTATTTCCATAAACAGATATCATATTGTCTGAGTAAAAACTAAAGTATTTTTTCAGCGATTGAGGTTTTGTTGAGTTTTCCCATGCCTTTATCCATGAATAGAAAAACTGAACAATTTCTTTTTTTGTTTTTTGTAAATTATCTTTTGATGTGAATGAATAATCGTTTACTATTACTACTGGTGTGTCTTTCACGCTTATATACTTTGATATGTTATCAAAAACATTGTTTTTTACAACCACACATCCATTTGAACTAAAAGGAGGTCTATTATCATCGTTAGTGGCATGAAGCCAGATACCATCTCCAGTTTTGTGAAATATCATTCGGTCTATAATATTTGGATAGTTTAACGGAAATGCACCATGTCCATATATATCTGACAGCTTATTAGAAGGTATAAAGCCCATTGGAAAGTATATACCACTTGGAGTTCTCTTATCCCCTTCCTTTAGTTTGTCTCCAGGTCTTTTACCTGTTATACAACTCTGTGTATAGGTTTGTTGGATAACTCCATTTTTATTTGTGATAATTTTAAAGTTTTGCCTTTTCTTAGATACTACTATGGCATACTTGTTTTCCGGCACATAAATGATATTTTCTAAGACTGGATTATCTTTATATGTTGCTTGTAAGATTTTCAAAAGGGAAAATAGACCTTTAGCCTTCTTTTCATCTTTTGCTAAAGTACTCTCGATAATTTCTAATTTAAGTCTTTCCTCAAAAGGTAGATTATTTAATTCTTCTTTTAAATCTTTATAAGTCTTAATATTGCTAAAAATATCGTATGCGAAAGCCCTTACAAACAGTGCCAGTGCAAAAATAAATATGGATATATATATATTCATCTAATCTGAAAGTCTACAATTTGAACTTACTATATAAACTTCACAATCCGAAGCATTATTACCTTTTTCCACATTCCATAGGGTACAGAAATTTAACTGGCAAGCTTCGTTCCTACAACGCCTGTCTGTATATATAGTATATGTTTCTCCTGCAGGTAGTTTTACACAATCAGCGTAATTTAACCTATAACATGTTGAGGAGGATGATTTTTTATAATATAAAGTTATTCCAAAACCTATCGGCTCACTTGTAGCTTTATTGCAAAGATTTATTCCATTTTGAGAACAATCTTCTCCATATATACCTGTCATATCTGTACCTATTACGTTTATTGAAAAACTTCCACTTACTGATTGTAAACAGCTATCAGTTATAGATACTCCAAATGTATAAGAACCAAGACTGTCTATTACTTCTCCAGATATTTCACAAATATCAGAATTCGTATTACAAAATGAAATATTTTTAGGCAAGCTTCCTGATGTTAATTCCCATGAATAAGGTGATAATCCCCCATTTACTCTTATGTTGCCAGTGTAATTGTCGCATAAACGTGCATCTGAAAGGTTTGATGTTAAAGACATAGCAGGACACGTTATATTAATGGTATATGTTCCTGAGGCTGTTTGTTTGGGAGAACAGCTATCTTCATAACTTACTCCAAAAGTACAGGTACCAGCGGAATTTGCTGTACCTGATATAACAGCCTGAGAATTGTCACAAGACAATGTAAGTCCTTTACAGGATGAAGGTGAACAGCTTATATTTGTGTAAGGCGTTTTTCCTCCTGAAGGAGTGATAGTAAGATTAAAAGATTCTCCAACAGTGATAGTATAAGTTCCGCTACTTGGTGATAGAGAAAAGCTTGAACAATTTCCACCACCACCTCCGCCATTGCCTCCACCTCCAGAAGAAGATAAAACAGTAAGTGGAAAAGTTTTTTCATCACATTCTGTAGAATAATTAGCATCACAGACTTTAACGGTTATTTCATATGTTCCCGGAGCTACATCTAAAACTTTACTTTCAGGTTTTGATGGGTCATCTTGATTTGCTTCTAATATACCTGTTGAATTTAAATTTAAGTCTGCATCCCCATCCCCATCTAAATCAAAACTTTTTTCTATCCAAGTATATGCTCCTGTACCTCCAGAAGCTGTTAATGCTACTTTATAAGATTCATTTTCATATCCATACGGAAGTGCAGGTGTTGTGATTTTCACAGGATTTGGATTTACTACCAAGTTTAATGTTTTTTTAGCAGTCCTGCCTATAGTATCTGTCACTGTAATAGTAACGGGAAATGTTCCGTAAACTTCAGGTGTTCCTGTTATCTTACAGTTTGTATTGTCTGCACTTAAACCTTGAACATTTAAGGTTATATTGCATGACTGTACTGTTCCTCCACTAACACTAATTTTACCACTATCATATTCCAAGTATTGTGTGGCTTCAGGAAGGGAACTTGTGGTAATCTCAAATTTGGGACAGCTGTTTTCCCTTAATGTGTATATATCCATATAACATACTATGTCGTCGTATTTAGTACCGGCAGAGGTAGGTTCATCATATTCTCTAATCTGGTAATCAACAGAAGAAGAAGAACACGGTGAAGGAGATTGGGAACAATTTGTATCGTCTTTCCTATTTTCACCAGTACTATAAACAATAAAAGCCACTTTATCCTTTATGTTTCCTCTGTCATCTACTTTTAACCAATTAGAAGCATCTGATTTACAAAAATCTCCACTGATATTAACAGAGTTATATTTTAAAGGTTGATTATATGGATTTATAGTTTCTATACCTAAAGAAGTTAAATCTGTTGGTAGATTTTTATGTTGAAAGGCATATCCTTTTACAGCTTCGCATGCAGTTTTTACTATATATTTATCTTTAGCAAATTTAGAATTTCTTACAAATACCTTATAAAACCCTATCCCTAAACTAAGTAAAATACCTATTATTATTAATACTAAAGCCAGTTCAATTAACGAAAAGCCCTTTTTTTTCATTCTATTATCTCTTCTAAGACTTTTATTCTATCTATTATAATTCTTTTCAAGTTTTTGTCATTGGCAAGTTTAGCTGCCATTTTATAGATCTTTAAGGCCTGTTTATAATTCCCGTTTATATCTAAGCTTCGTGCATAGTAGTATGCTGCTTTTACATTATAAGGATTTTTATAATATGCCTCTTTATAAAAAATTTTTGCTTTGTTAAAACTACCTGTGCTTTCATACAGTATACCGTAGGCTAAATAAGGCATCTTACCTTTTTCTCTAAGCAGTTTTAAGAATTTAAATGCTTCATTGGGTCTTTTTATTTTTATCAGTTCTACAACTATATTAGTAGCAATATCATTGTTTATAAGGCTTATGTATTTTTGAGAAAGTTTATAAATATTACTTATCTTTCCTGTTCTGATAGAAAGTACCAGTATATTATTTAAAATATCTCTGTCCTTTTTGTACTTTAAAATCTCTTCAAATATAGAAATGGCTTTTTGATAGTTTCCATTATATAAGTAAGAATTTGCTTTTGCTAAAAGAAAAGTTATATCTACGTGTTTAGTCTTTGCTTGCTTGTTTATAATAGGAGGAGGAGTTTTGGGAGGAGAGAGTTTTTTTGAGGCTTTTGTTTCTTTTTTAGGTAATTTCAGGGATAAGTTGTTCTTTTTTACAGTTTTTTTCAAAGGAATTTTTTTACTTTTCTTTTTAGATGAAGTATTCTTCGTTTCTGGATTTACAGTGTCGTTTATTTTAGTTATAGGTTTACCTTTTGGTTGGTTTAAATGTTTTTCACTTAAGCTTTTGGTTTGAGAATAAACTATAACATTTTCATTATCTTCAAAGTTAATAAAATAGTAAACACCAGCCCCTGCAACTATAGTAATTACTAAAAATCCCAAAATTAAATACAAAGTTAAGTTCTTAGATTTTTTCTTTTCTTTTTCTAACAAACCCGGATGAACTGCCTTTTCTATCTTTTGTTCTTTTTTATTTATTTTTTTTAGCAAATCTATAATCACACTCATGTTTATAAATCTACTCCGTATTTGGGTTTATTATTTTAGGCTTTAGAAAAATTATCAGTTCTTTTTTCTCATCTTTTACTTTTTGACTTTTAAATAAATTTCCTAAAACAGGAATATCTCCTAAAAGTGGTATTTTTTTCTCTTCCTTTTGCTTTGTTTTTGAAATCAAGCCACCTATTATAACTAAAGAGCCATCTTTTACTTTTATAGTTGTTCCTGCTTCTTTTATATCCAGTATAGGAGCTTCTGCCTGAACCTGTGAACCAATAATGAGCTGTTTTGTTCCCCTTATACTGGTGGATACTGGTACAATGTTTAACGTTATTGTTCCATCGTCGTTTATATACGGAGAGACCCCAAGTAGTATTCCATCAAGAACACTTGTTCTGACGTAACTTGCTGTTTGAGTTGTATTTGTTCCTGTAATGGTCTGAACCTGTTTTTCCCAGAATGGAGTTATCGTTCCTGAAGATATAAGCGCACTTTGTCCGTTTAGTACTCTGATACGTGGATTAGATAAGGTTTCTATTTTCCCAACATCAGCAAGAGCATTTATAACACTTCTAAAATTTAGGTTTGTAGCAATTATCTGCCCGTAGCTTCCTCCTAATGCTAAAGTTTGCGAAGCAGTTATAGTTGTACTTCCTATCCGAGATAAAAGAGCAGACCAGTCTATACCATACTGCATTTGGTCGGAAAGCCTAACTTCAACAATTTTTGCTTCTATTAACACTTGTTTGGTTATTTCTTTTTTCAGATTTTTTATAAATTGTTCTACTTTTTTTATATTTTTTCTCTTATCTGTGACAATTAATACACCAGTAAACTTATTTAAAGAGAATTTTCCATTTTTAGATAGAAGTTCTTTCAGATTTTTTTCCACTTGCTCATAGAAATTGTTTACATCAGTAGGGCTTTCAAAGTTAAGCTGGAAATTCCCCTGCAGATTTCCTGCACCTATTGAAACTGTACTACCACTACCTGTTCCTCCAACAGTTGTACCTCCGAAACCAGTACCTCCTCCCAGCACATCACCACCTAAATTGGCATTATAACTACTGTTTGTGTGAATGTATGGTAGTTTAAATGTTTTAGTTTGATACTCTTTTACGTATAGAACATTGTCTTTTACTTCAAAGTAAACATCAGCTAAGTCTTCTATTACAGATAGAACAGTTTTTGCCGGTGTTTGATTAAATGTTGCAGTGATTGTTTGGTTTTTATCTACTTCTGGGCTTATTACCAGGTTCATCCCTAAATCTTGAGCTATTATGTAAAGAACATCTTTCAGTGTTGAGTTATTAGCTGTTAGCGTTATATTAGTCTTTTCTAAAGGGTCTATTTTTTTTAATGTGTCTGAAACTACCAGTGGAGGAGGAGGTATAAAGATTTTTTTGGAAAATTTTTTCTCCTGTTGCTTATGAGATGAATTTATACTGTGGTTTTTTATATTTAGACTTTCCTTCTTAGAGGCACAGGAATAAATACTTATAAAAAAGATTATAAAAACAAACAGTTTCATAGCTTTATCCATCTATATCCCCATGCACCGTTAACTAATACACCATCTTTTTCGATTTTAACTATATACTCCTTATCGGACAATCTACTTCCTTCCGTTAAAATTCTACCATTTATAACCACATATTTTTTCCCATCTCGTATATAAATCAAGGATATTCTATAAACAGGCGGTGGAGGCACTTTTTCTTTAGGTTTTTTTATTTTTACTATTTTTAGATTTTTTACTGGTATAAAATAGAAATACTCAAAAATTACAGTATCAAACTTTTTTATATTGTCAGGTATCTTAGTATAGAGAATAGGCTGATATTTTTTTAGCAAATTCTGCCATAGGTTTACTTCAGGTTTGTTAACGAAGTTTTGCGTTATATAATCTGCTATGTATATTCCTGCTGTTAAAATAAAAAAAGGAGCAGTTAATAAAAGCCATCTTTTTATATCTAAAAAATTTAGCATTCTGTCCATAATATTAACCTTTCACTTTATAAAAGGTATGTAGATGTTTATTATACTTCCAATGGTTGTTCCTGTTTTATCTGTCTGATAATAAAAGCTATCTACAGATGCTATGTAATAATTATTTTTGTTTAGGAGTTCGTCAAAGAGATTTTTTATTTCTTTTTTGTCTTTATAGGGATATATAAGTTCTACTTTAAACTCTACTTTATCTTTGAACTCTTTTTTCTCAATTATAGATATCTTATACTTCTGTTTAAGAGTATCCACAAGTTTTAAAAATTTTTCTTCGGCAACACTTTTTTTCAGTGGTTTTAGATTGTTTTCTTTTATGAAGATAGATAGTTTTTTATATTTTTGCTTTAGTTTTATTAAATTCAATTTTTCTCTCTGTAATTTTTCTATTTCTGTTTTTAAAATATTTTTCTCATACTTAAAATATTTATAAGCTGAAAATAAAGCTACTGCAGATATAGATAAGATGACAGTTATAATAAACGTTTTCATTACATTACCTTTTTTGTAAAAGTTATATCTATTTTAATCTTTTTGTTATTTAAATCTGTTTTTGAATTGTTTTTTATTTTAATACTTCTGTCAATGTATTTTAGAGCCTTTTCTAATTTTTCGTTGAAAGAATATAAAGCAGTAAGAGAGTTAAAATATACCTGTGATTGAAGATTTATAACATAAGTATTCGGAGATAATTTCTTATATTTGAAAACTTCAAATTTATGAATTAGTAGAACTGGTTTTATCTCTTTAACAAAGTCTGAAAGGGTATATTTCTTTTCCTTGTTAAGGATACGAATATAATTTATATAGTACTCTATGTCTTTCTCTGAAAGCCTGAAATCTTTTATAATATCTTTACTTCTCAGAAAAATCATTTCTTTAGTTTTTTGAAACTCTTTATATGTATTCTCATAAGACAGAAAACTTTTAAGAAGAAGACCAAAAAATATTATATTTAAAGCAAAGAAAAATAAAAGCATATATTTAGAAATTTTTTTGAAGTTCAGGAAAAATAGTATTTCTTTTTCTCTTATATCATATTCTTTTGACAGAAAAATATTTCCAACAGGAATTATATGCTTTTTAAAGATGTTTTTATTTATATTCCTTATAAAATAGTTAGGGTTTAAAGAAACAGCTGGTAAATTTGAGAAGTTATATATATCTGTAATAAGAAATTCATCTTCACTGATATTCCCAGATAAAATGAGTAAATCAGCTTTAAAACTTCTGTTTTGTCTTAAGTAAATATAGGAAAGGTTAAAAGCTTCATAGTAAAAGTTTTTAAGGTCTTCCTGGGAAAAGATGTATTCAGGAGTATTTACATACCTGACATATTCTAAAACACCATTTATAGAAAGTGTAATAATAGCCCTTTTTTCATCCCCATAAAAATGAATTACATATTTATCTGGAAAATGAACCGAATACGCACCTAAAGAAAATGCAGAAGCTGTTAATAGTTCCATTAGTTTCAGCTGGTCAGATTTAAAAATATTTTCGATAAAGGATTTATCAACTAAAAAAACATTAAAAGCGTAGCTGTCTTTACTACTTAAAGCTTCATTTTTAAAAAAGAGCAGTTTATAGTTATCTACATTTTCTTCAACCAGCGTTGAGAGTTTGTTTTTTATTATAAGTTCTAAAGCATTCTTATCATTTATAGGCGGTGTTTCTACAGTATGCATAATAATATTAGGCACATCAACTGCAATATAGCTGTTTTCAAGGTTAAACTCTTCAGAGTTAAATTCATTTTCTTTAATAAAAAAGAGTGTGTTTTTTCTTTTCTTTAAGGTTATACCTTTTATTTTTCCGTGGAAGTACTCACCTGAGAATATACTCAATTTTCTCCTTCTTTACTTTCTGTAAAATTTCGTTATATTTTATATTAACTTTAGAGGTTATTTTCCGATAAATGTAATTATAACAAGTGAAATAAAAAGGGTATAAATTAAATTGAAAAAAAATAATGGTTTTACACTTGTAGAACTTGCAATTGTACTTATTATTATAGGAGTTATTCTTGGAGCAGTTTTAAAGGGCAGGGATTTGATAGAAAATGCTAAAGCTCGAAGACTGTTAAATGATATAAAAGGGTTTGTAGCCTATCAGTACACTTTTTACGACAGATACAACAGATATGCAGGCGATGGGAATAAAGATGGAAAGATAGATTATGAAAACTTAAATGCAAAACCTTCAGATTTTGATAATTCTCCACAAAATACTTTCCTGACAGCAAACACTCCAGATATAGATGCTCCATTCTCAGAATTAGAGGCCAGTCAATTACTACCTGTATCAGACCATAAACAAATTGCTAAACATATTTACAATAACATATACTACTTTTCACAAGTAGATGGGTACAATGTATTTGTTATAAAACAGATACCTTGTTATGCTGCTATGATGATAGACAAAGATATAGATTTAGTTCCAGATGCAAAACAGGGATACATAAGAGAATCTGTCGGTGCTATAGATTCTTTAGGTGCAGTTGGAGACCAGAGATGGGAAGATATCTGCACAACACAAAATACCCTCGTTGACATAGTATACTTTTTTGACACCAGGCCAAATTAAAACTTAAGGAGGTAAAAGCAGTGAGAAATCAAAAAGGTTTCACGCTTATTGAGCTGGCTATCGTCTTGATTATTATTGGTATTATCCTGGGAGCAGTTATTAAGGGACAGGATTTAATCCAAAACGCAAGAGCCAAAAAGGTAGTTTCTAAATTTAGAGAGTGGGAAATAGCCCAGTGGAACTTCTATGACAGAAAAGGAAGATTTGCAGGAGACCAAAACGCTGATGGATTAATAGGAGATGGAAATGTAAAAACTGACCTTACTGGTGCAGGTTTTATAAATCCACCTTATGAAGGTTCTGGAACATCTGCAAAAAATACTATAACAATCGGTTCCTATACATATTACGTGTTTTTTGGAAATGATGGTAGTAAAAACATAATGGTATTATGTAAGGCAAATGATTGTGGTACGGCTTTTGCTAAAGATGACTTAATATTTTTAGATTCTATAGATAGAACTATAGATGGTGTAGCAGATGGTGAAAATGGCAATGCCATATGTGCTGGTACACCTAATAATGTAGATAGTGATAACTGGGTAGCTACATATAATTCTACTCCAACTGGAGCCAGTTGTAATGGACAAAATACTTTAGTTTACTACTTTGATTCTAAGAAATAATTAGTTATGGCTCAGCAGAGAAAACCAATTGGCCAGCTCCTTAAGGAGCTTGGCTACATTACAGAAGAACAGATACAGGTTGCTTTAGAAGTTCAAAAGATAAGTGGTGGTTTACTTGGAGAGATATTAGTTGAGCTTGGATTTGTATCGCCAAGAGAAATAGCTGAAGCCATAGCACAGCAGGCACAAAAACCTTTTATAGACCTTTCTCAGGTTATACCATCTAAAGAAGCTCTTCAGGTTCTTGATAAAAATATAGCCAAGCAGCTGGTAGTTCTTCCGTTTAATATCGATGAGGAAAAACTAAAAGTTGCAATGGCAAATCCATACGACATAAATGCCATTGACATTCTAAAAAGAAGAAGTGGGAAAGAAATAGAAATTTATGTTTCAGACAAGGAGTCTATAGCAAAGTACATTGAGATTTATTATTTTCTCCTGGAAAACCCTATTGATAAAGAAATAGAGCAGTTAATACAAAATTTTGAGCCTGCAAATATTCCTAAAATTGTTAATTTAATTTTAAACCAGGCTATTATAGATAGAGCTACAGATATACATATTTCTCCAGAAGCACTTGCATCTCATGTGTTTTATAGAATTGACGGTATAATGAACCATTATTATGCTTTTCCTAAAGATATTCACCCGGGAATAGTTTCCAGAATTAAAGTTCTGGCTGGTCTGGATATAGCCGAACAGAGACTTCCTCAAGATGGTTCTTTTACCCATGAATTTTTTGATGAGGAATACGACCTAAGAGTTTCCACTGTTCCAACAGCCTTTGGTGAAAACGTAGTTATAAGAGTACTTTCCAAAAATCTTTCTCTATTTAACCTTAAAAGTCTTGGTTTTGAGCCAGATGCTTTAGTAAAATTAGAAGACCAGTTTTCTAAACCTCAAGGGATAATACTTGTTACTGGTCCAACAGGTTCTGGTAAAACTACCACTTTATATGCTGCACTTAGAAGGATAAATGCACTAAAAAGAAATATTCTTACAGTTGAAGACCCTATTGAGTATAAATTTCCATTTATAAAGCAAACTCAGGTAAATGAAAAAGCCGGTTTTACATTTGCAAGGGCAATAAGAGCCTTCTTAAGACAAGACCCAGATGTAATTTTGGTAGGTGAGATAAGAGATGAAGAAACTGCAGAAATGGCAATTAGAGCATCTATAACAGGTCATTTAGTCCTATCAACACTACATACCAATGATTCTGTAAGTGCTATACCAAGATTGATAGATATGGGTATAAAAGATTATATGGTTGCATCAGGAATTTCAGCTATAACTGCCCAGAGATTAGTTAGAAAGGTCTGTAATTTTTGTAAAACAGAATACAAAATACAGGCAAAAGAAATAACCAAATATGGATTTGATATAGAAACTGTCAAACTATTCACAGGACTTGAAGATTTAAATGAAGAGATAACCCTTTACAAAGGAAAAGGATGCATACACTGTAAAAATACTGGTTATTTAGGAAGGACAGTTATCGGAGAAATACTTATTATCTCCGAAGAAATTGCCGATTTAATTGTAAAGGGAGCAACGCCGTTAACAATTAAAGCTAAAGCCAGAGAAGAAGGTATGCGAACACTAAAAGAAGATGGGCTTATAAAGGCTTTAAAAGGTATAACTACTCTGGAAGAGGTTAAAAGAGTAGTTGGATAATGATTTTTTATGTTGAAGCTATTGACTCCGAAGGTAAAAAAATAAAAAAGGTATTAGAAGTATCTGATGAAAATCAGCTGATAAGTATATTAGAATTCTCTAATCTTGTTCCTTTAAAAATAAAAAAGTTACCAGGTTACTATAAATACCTAAGAAAATTAAACATATTTGGTCCTAAAATCAAAAAACAGGAAATAATCGAAGTTCTTGATAACTTACATCTTATTGTTAAATCTGGATTACCTTTAAATGTAGGGCTTATGGATTTGGCAAGAGATGCCGAAAATCCAGCAATTAAAGACATGTTAACAGATATAGCCCTTAAATTACAGCTTGGTATGTCCCTTTCTGAGGCAGTAAAAAGCTACACTGATATTTTTACACCTGTTGTGGTGTCTCTTTTTAGAATTGGAGAGGAAACAGGTAACTTAGATAAAACCTTAAAAGATGCTGCAGAACATTTGAGAAAGATAGAAGACCTTAAAGCTAAAGCAAAACAAGCTCTAATTTATCCGGCTTTTGCTTTTATCAGTATTTTAGGGGCTATGCTATTTTGGTTAATTTACGTTTTACCTAAAATTATATCTGCTTTTAAAGATTTTAATATTGAGCTTCCTATCACAACTGTAATTCTTTTAAAGATGTCAGAATTTACCCAGAATTATATTATTCATGTGATAGCTGTAATATTTTTATCGTTAATGCTGTTAAAAATTTTACGAGCCAGGAATGAAAAAGTTAGATACTATACAGATTATCTTCTTTTAAAACTTCCTGTGATTGGAGTAATACTTACTAACTTTAACTATGCCTTTTTTGCTGAGTATATAAGATTGATGATAACAGCAGGGCTTCCTTTATTTCAGGCTTTAAACATAATGGAAAATTCAATGAGAAATTATGTTTTTAAAACAGCTATAAGAAATGTTAAAGAAAAAGTAGAAATTGGAGAAAGTCTTTCTAAAGCCTTAAAAGAAGAGAATGTGTTTTCTTCATTGATAATACGTATGATTTCTGTTGGTGAGCAGACAGGTGGTTTAGACGAACAGCTAAGTTATATAGCCAGTTATTACTACAATAAAGTTGAATATATATCCCAAAACATTGCTAAGATGATAGAACCAATAATTATTGGAATACTGGGAGCTTTTATGCTTTTAATAGTTCTGGGTCTCATTGGACCTATATATCAACTTATATCTACAGTTTCCCAGAGATTTTAAAAAAGGAGGCTTTTTATGCCTCCACAGTAAAAATATCCACCACTTCTATATTTCCTTTGTCATCTATGATATCAACAATTATGTCGTAATGAACCTGTCTTTGAAGGTCGCAGGCCCTTATTATGAGCCTGCCTTCTTTTTCAGGATGTCTTTCTACAAAGATAATGTAAACTTCCTTATCCATTCCCGGAAGTTTTACAGGTTTATCTTCTTTTATAAAGCTTTCTAATTTTTCGATTACTTCTTGAATAACTATCTCTTTTTCCTTCTTATCTAATTTGTTAAATTCCATTTTTTCCTCCCTTTTGTTATTTTTTGGAAACTATTGGAAGAACAGTATATATAACCATTGAGCCTCTTTTAATCTTTAGAAGCACATCAGATTCTTTTTTGTTTTGGGCTTTTACTATTGCTTTCCAGAAATCCTCAACAGTTTTTACAGGTTTCTTGTCTACAGATAGGATGATATCTCCACTTCTAAGGCCTGCTTCTTCAGCCACAGAACCGTATTTTACTGCGTAGACTAAAACTCCATATTTTACACTTTTAATTCCATATTTTTGAGCTATTTGAGGTGTTATATCTGTAACTATAAGGCCGTATTTTTCTTCAAGTTCTTTGTAGTCTCCTATTGCATATTCTTCATTCCATGAACCAAGTTTTGCCTTTAGATTTATCTTTTTACCATCTCTGACTACAGTTATAGTTACCTTTGTTCCTGGGAGATTTCTCATTATATATTTTTGTAAATCATTTGGGTCTTCCACCTTTTTACCATTAACAGCTATGATGATGTCTCCACTTTTAATTCCAGCTTTTTCAGCAGGACTATTTTTCTGAACCTCTGTTACTATTACGCCGTAGTTAAGTCCAAAGTGTTTAGCAAGCTCTGGAGTTAGTGGTTGTATTACTACTCCTAATCTTCCTCTTTTAACATGTCCATATTTGAGAATTTGTTCCATTACCCATTTTGCTTGATTTATAGGTACCGCAAATCCCAGTCCTTGAGCACCTGCAATTATAGCCGTATTTATACCTATAACTTTTCCTTCTATATTTACAAGAGGACCTCCAGAATTACCAGGGTTTATAGCTGCATCTGTCTGTATAAATCCTTCTCCTGGGTGGCCTTCTAAAGGTCTATCAAGGGCAGAGATAATACCCTCTGTAACTGTATACTTAAGACCAAGGGGACTTCCAATAGCAAGTACTGACATTCCTTGTTTGAGTTTGTCTGAATCTCCTAATTGGAGTACGTGTTTCTTTGCAAATTTTTCAATGTTATTTTGAAATTTTACTGCAACAACAGCTACATCACTTAGTTTATCAGTACCTATTATCTTACCAGGTAAAACTTGTTTATTTTTAAACTGAATTTTTATGTTTGTTGCATTTTCTACAACATGGTTGTTGGTAAGTATATAAACTAATTTTTTCTTTTCATCTACTTTTACTATAAATCCTGAACCTAAACCTTCAACCCTTTGGGTAAAATTTGGGTTATTTGGTAATCCAAAGAAATCTGAAAAAGGTGTACCAGCAAATGGGTTTGGAATTTTTACCTCTCTAACTGTAAAAATGGTAACAACGCCAGGTGAAACCTTTTCAATAATCTTAACTCTCTCTTTTTCAATTTCCTGCAGTATAGATGCAAAGGATAACTGAAAAGAGAGAATAATTAAAAAAAGTGATAAAACTTTCCTCATTTTAATTTTCCTCCAAATAACGCATTTTTAACCTCTATAATATGTTTTTGTTATGAATTTTTTGTGAAAATTATTTAAATTTTTTTGCTTCTTCTTTTGCTATTTTATCACATATCTCATTTTCCCTATGGCCAGAATGACCTTTTATCCATATAGGATTAATTTTATGTATTTTAGACAAATTGTAAATCTCTTTCCACATTTGCTTATGGGAAACGTCTTTTTTAGATGAGTTTTTCCATTGATTTTTAGCCCATTTATGCATCCAGCTTTTAATTCCTTCTAAAACGTATTTGGAATCGGTGTATAGATAAACCTCGCAGGGTTCTTTTAAGGCTTTTAGTCCTTCTAAAACTGCTTTCAGCTCCATTTCATTGTTTGTTGTGTATTTTTTGCCTCCTTTTAATATTTTTTCTTTATCTTTGTATCTTAGTATACTACACCATCCTCCAGCTCCGGGATTACCAAGTGAGGAACCGTCTGTAAATAACTGAACTTTTTTCATTCATAACTCCTGATTATCTCAAAAACAACAGGAATTTCTATTATTATATTTTTTTTAGTAGGTGGAGGTTTGAATGGAATAGAATTTTTTACTGTGATTATTGCTTGTTTGTCCAGTATATTAGAACCACTGCTCTTTACAATTTTTATGCTTTTTTCATCTACATTACCTTTTTTGTCTATAACAAATCTTACGATAACAGTTCCTTCTATTTCTAATCTTTTAGCCATTAAAGGATATGCTAAGTTTTCCTGTAATCTGTCTCTTACATAGTAAAGATAATCTTGTATTTCTTTGTTTGAAATTGGGTTTTGAGGAGTTTTTGTTTTTTTATTTTCTCCCGGTTGAAATATACTGTCCTTACCCTTTATATCTGCTAAGTCTATCTTTTTAGATGGTTTTGTATTCTCTTTTGAAGGTAAGCTTTGTAAAGGAGGCTTTTTTTCTGGGATGGAGGATTTAACAGATTTTTTATTTTTTTTCTTTTTCTGGGTATCGGGGTTTTTGCTCAGCTTAGAGGTTAAAGAAAGATGTGAAAAAGGAAGGGTTTTTTGTGGTAAGGATTTAGCTTCTTTTTTTATCTTTTTTTCAGGTAATTTTTTAGTTTTTTTAAGTTGAGGCTTCAGCGTTTTTTTCTCTTTTACAGATTTTTTTTTAAGTGTCTTTATAACTTTTGCTTTTTTATTTTTAGTAATGGGTTTTTTTGGGGATATCTTTGGATGGGGGGATTTTTTACCAGGATTTATTTTGTTATTTAAGGGTTTTGGAGA
The DNA here is from genome assembly GCA_964516095.1 of uncultured Aquificales bacterium. GTDB lineage: Bacteria > Aquificota > Aquificia > Aquificales > Hydrogenothermaceae > Hydrogenothermus. Next base: position 10,545 of record CAZEYS010000003.1, on the reverse strand, counting down.
AATGTCTTGAGATGAAAGAGTAGAAGGAGGATTTTTTGCACTTGTCTGTGAAGAGAAAGATTTAGTGCTTTTTAGATTATTTCGAGACGTTTTAGGAATTTTTCTTGTTGGCGCGCTTTTAGTATCCTTATTATCTAAGGTATAGAGCGTTATATAAATAGGTTTTTCTTCTTCTTTTTCTTCTTTTTTTTGGGGTAGTTTTTCTAAGCCTATAAAAAACATAACATGAATTATAAAAGAAAGAATTAAAGCAAAAACAAAAACTGTGCTAAAAGTTTTTAGTTTCATTTACTAACTTTCTTAGTCTCAATAACAAATTTTTCGAGTTTATTCTCTTTACATAAGTCTATAATAGACACTACATCTTGGAACTTTGTATCTTTATCCGAACGAAGAACAACCACTGTGTTTTTATTTTTTAAGTGTCTTAATTTTTCTTTAAGTTCTTTGAAACTTACCGGCTTGTCATTTAAGTAAAGGCTTCCATTTTTCTTGATACTGATTTCTATTTTATTTTCTTTTATTTCTTCTTTTTTAGCTGTTTTTGATTTAGGTAAATCAAGGTGTAGTTTTCCTTCTACCATAAATGTTGCTGTGGCCATAAAAATAATTAATAAAACCAATACTATGTCCACAAAAGGGGTCATATTTATTTCAGCTATTTCTTTTTCATTATCGTCTATTAGCTTCATAGCTCTTTTCCTAAGTTAGAAAAATGTTCCAAGTACAAATCCAATTCTTGAATCACTAACTCCAGGAGGAGCATTTAAAACTTTTCCATAGTATATATCGATTGGAGCCATAGGTGTAACAATTTTCAGTCCAGCTCCCACTGAGTTGTACATTTTTAGTTTATCAAAATGGTTAAATCCAGAACCTGAATCTGTAAATACATACCACCATAAAAATCTTTTAACAAGTGGATGGTTGAACTGCAGGTTGAACACAAGCTCATTTTCTGCCCCTAAAGGATTTAGTGCACTATCATAGGGGCCAGCCATTCCGTAATCAAATCCTCTAACTGTAAAATCACCACCAACAAAGAAGTATTCGTCTAACGGTATTTCTTTGTTTATTTTTCTTACAAAACCAAATCTCGTTTTAAATGAGAGAACAAAATCTGTCCAGAATAGATGGTCAGGAATAAACGCCGTTCCACTAAAAACGGCTTTATAGAAATCTCTTGTTCCTGTTCCTGTTTTTAAAGTTAAAGTAAAGTCAGTTCCCTGTGTTGGGAGTATAGGATTATCTACATCATTTCTATTTATAAACCAGTAAATAGAATAAAGTTCGTATTTACCTGCCTGTCTTTTTACATAATACGGTGCAAAATCTGAAACATCTTTATAATTACCTTTTTCTAAGGTTATTCCAATACCAGTTCTCCAGTATTCATTAAATTCCATGGATACGGTAGGAGAAAAACCGAGTTTCTCAGCAGAGAATGTAGTATAGTCTACAAAACTTTCATAGAGATTAAAACCAAGGTCTATTGGTTTATAAAAAGCCCATCTATGTATGTAAGATATTGAGTTATTCCTGTACTGTGAACCTATAGTCAAAGATAGTCCTAATGTATCTCCTGTTCCCATAAAGTTTGCTTTTTTAATAGATGCAAAGAGAGAGAAACCTGTCAACTGACTGTATCCGGCTCCTATTGATATCTGTCCTGTAAACCTTTCTTGAACATGAGTTTCAACATCTAATTTGTTGTTTCCTCTGAATTTAGGATTAAATCCAACCATATCATAAAATCCCAGCTTGTAAAGCCTTGACTGGGAACGAAGTATATCTTTTCTTTTAAATAAATCCCCTGGGGCAAATCTGAGTTCTCTTCTTATTACATAATCTCTTGACTCATAATTACCATAAATATCAACTTTGTTGACATAATAAATGTTGCCTTTATATATTCTGTATATGACTGTTACAAGCTTATTTTTTTTATCTAATACTTTTTCATCTTCAACAGAGGCAAAGAGATAACCAAGGTCAGTATACTTGTCTATTATTTCTTGTTTTATCTTCCTTATAAGTTTTCCATTATAGTAATCTCCAATTTTTAAATCTTTTTTAAATTTCTGCAAGATTTCGTCTTTTGTAAACATATCGTTATTTTCAAATTTTAGTCCTGCCAGTTTATATCTGTCTCCTTCTTTTATTCTTATAAAGATATAGTACTCTTCTCCATTTTTTAACTGTATTTCAGGAGGTGATATTTCTACATCAAAAAATCCTTTATCCATATATAACTGTCTTATTCTATCTATATCTTCGTAGAGAATTTCTTTTTGTAGTCGTGGATGAAATCGAAGTTTCCAGATATTTCTTTCCTTTGTTTCCATTACATCTAAAATTTCATCTTCGCTTATATGCTTGTTTCCGATGATTACAATGTCTTTTACATAGGCTCTTTGACCTTCGTCTATTTTGAACACTAATGTATTTCCTTTAAAGTAATAGGATACCTTTACGTTATAAAAACCTTTTTTGTGATAAAGGTCTATTATTTTCTTTTTTAATTTTTCAATCTCTTCTATAGAAAATACTCTTCCTAAACCTTTTTTTAGAGAGTTTAATTTTTCTAATAGTTCAGGTCCTGCTGTTGAATACCATGGAACTGTCCCTGTTTCTTGTCTTTCTTGAGTTGAAATACCAAGTGCTTGCAGTAAATCTTTATCTGAAATTTCTTCATTTCCTTCAAACTCTATTTTCTGTACAACTGGAAGTTCTTCAAATACAAATATCAGGTCTATTCCATTTTCTGTGTATTTTGTATAAGCTTCTATATCTTTGAAATATCCAAGTTTGTATAAGTCTCTAAGGATGGTTGCAACGTTGTCTCTTGTAACGATTGCTCCTTTACCAATGGTAATTAAAGGTCTTATTATCTGTGGTTTTATGTATTTGAGACCTTTTATCTCTATTTTTTCTAATCTATAAATTTTTGGTTTATCTGTTGATGATTCTTCCTTTGAATAGGTTGGGATATAAGAAAGTAATAATGTAAAAAATAAAATAAGGGGAACTAAGCCCCCTCTTTTTATAATTAAGTTGTTGCAGCTTCTTTTTCTTTCTTGGTAGTTTTCTTTTTGGCTTTTGGTTTTTTCACTTTTATGCCAACTTGTCCATCCTTCTTGAGGACAATTTCTGCCACAGAACCAGGAGGAAGTTTTCCTTTCAGTATTTCCTCTGCTAATAAGTCTTCTACTAAAGATTGGAGTGCTCTTTTTATACTTCTTGCTCCATATTCTGGCTTGAATTCTTTTTCTATTAGATAGTTTATAAATTCTTTGGAAAGTTTGACTGTAATATCCCATTCACTTAACCTTTTATTTATTTCTTTTAGTTGAATATCAATTATACCCTTAACAACTTCTTTATCCAATGGTTTAAATACTATAATGTCGTCTAATCTGTTCAAAAATTCAGGTGAGAAGTGTTTTCTTACTTGGGATATTACGTTCTTTTTCATATTTTCATAGTCCAAGATAGTAGACTTTTGCTCAAATCCCATTTTATTACTTTCTAAGATTAATCTCGCTCCAAGGTTTGAAGTCATAATTATGATAGTATTACTGAAATCTACAACTCTTCCAAATGAGTCAGTTAATCTACCATCATCAAAGATTTGTAGGAAAATATTAAACACATCTGGATGAGCTTTTTCTATCTCATCAAACAGCAGTACAGAGTAAGGTCTTCTTCTTACAGCTTCTGTTAGCTGTCCTCCTTCTTCATATCCCACATATCCTGGAGGTGCACCTACCAATCTGGAAACTGTATGCTTTTCCATATATTCAGACATATCAAATCTTATTAAGGCATCTTCTGTTCCAAATAGATACTCTGCAAGTGCTTTTGCTGTTTCTGTTTTTCCTACTCCTGTTGGTCCAAGGAACATAAATACACCTATAGGTCTATGACTTCCTTTTAGTCCAACGCTGTTTCTTCTTATTGCTTTTGCTATAGCTTTGATAGCTTCATCCTGGTCAACAACCCTTTTATGTAACTCTTCTTCAATATGTAATAGCTTTTCTGCTTCTGTTTCTGTTAATCTTGCAATTGGTATTCCAGTCCATTTGGATACTACCATCGCAATGTGTTCTGCAGTTACTTTTGGAACTTTTTCTGCCAGTTTTTCTTTCCACTCAGCTTTTAATGTTTCAAATTTTGCCCTTAGCTTTAATTCTTCATCTCTTAGTTTTGCAGCTTTTTCATAATCTTGGTCTTTTGCAGCTTGAGCTTTTTCTTCCTCAATCTGTTTAATTCTTTCCTCTATTTTTCTGAGTTTAGGTGGAAGTTCTAAACCTTTTAATCTTACCCATGCACCTGCTTCATCTATTAAATCGATAGCTTTATCTGGTAGCTGTCTGTCTGTTATGTATTTTACAGAATACTCTACTGCTTTTTCTATGGCTTCCTTTGTGTATTTTACTTTATGAAACTCTTCAAACTTTTTCTTAAGTCCCATAAGTATTTTTACAGCATCTTCAGGAGATGGAGGTTCTACAAGTACCGGCTGAAATCTTCTTTCCAATGCTCCATCTTTTTCTATGTATTTTCTGTATTCGTCTATAGTAGTTGCTCCGATAACTTGAATTTCTCCTCTTGCAAGGGCTGGTTTAAGCATATTTGATGCATCTATTGAACCTTCTGCAGCACCAGCTCCAACTAATGTATGAAGCTCATCTATAAACAGAATTATATATGGGGCTTTTTCTAACTCTTTTAAGATATTTTTCAATCTTTCTTCAAACTGACCTCTATACTTAGTTCCGGCAACAAGGGCAGCAAGGTCAAGGGCAACAACCCTTTTACCAAGCAATGGTTCTGGAACTTGTTTGTCAGCTATTCTTTGAGCAAGTCCTTCTACTATTGACGTTTTACCAACTCCAGGTTCCCCTATTAAAACAGGGTTATTTTTTCTTCTTCGTGCAAGTATCTGTATAACCCTTTCTATTTCTTTTTCTCTACCTACTACTGGGTCTAATTTTCCTTCTCTTGCAAGAGCAGTAAGGTCTCTACTAAATCTGTCTATGTTTGGTGTAGGTACTTGTTTCACTTGTTCTTGAGGAGGTATTTCACCAAGTATTTGTAATATTTCTCTTCTTATTGAGTACTCGTCAATGCCAAATCCTCTAAGAACTCTACCACCAAGACCAGTTTTTTCTCTAACAATACCAATTAACAGGTGTTCTGGTCCTACAAACTGGTGGTGTAATATTCTGGATTCTTCCACTGCATATTCCAGCACTCTTTTTGCATCAGGTGCAAATAATACTTCTCCTGTGTGAGAGCCTTTTACCATTTGGGAAGTTAGAGTTCTTTTTACTTTTTCAACAGTCAACCCAAATCTGGATAATACAAGAACAGGAATATCATCTTCCTCAAGAAGTGCAAGTAGTAGATGTTCACTTCCCAAGTAGTTACTTCTATATTCTAAAGCTATTTCTCTACCTTTTAATATTACTTTCCTTGCTCTTTCTGTAAACTTTTCAAACATATCTTTTACCTCGATTGTTTTTTAGTTTTGTTGCCTTAATTTTGTCCATTTAGGATTTTTTTCAACTATTTGTATCATATAGAATACCATCTTTCATATAATAAGTATGATTGCAATATCTTGCTATGTCAACATCGTGGGTAGCAATGATAATACTCACCTTATTTTTTCTATTTAGATTTTTCAAAATTTCCATAACTGATTTTGTGTTTTCTGAATCAAGGTTACCAGTAGGCTCATCTGCAATTATTATATCTGGATTGTTAATTAATGCTCTTGCTATTGCCACTCTCTGCTGTTGTCCTCCTGAAAGCTGAGATGGTTTATGGTTTAGTCTGTCTTTTAAATGAAGTTTCTCAAGTATATTTATGGCTCTATTTTTGATTTCCTTTTCATTATTCTCATATAAAAGTGCTGGAATCATTACATTTTCTAAGGCTGTAAATTCAGGTAAAAGATAGTGGAATTGAAAGACAAAACCTATCTTTTTATTTCGCAGATATGCTTTTTGATCCTCGTTTAATTTGTATAAATCCTTGCCGTCTATAAATACCTTACCGTCTGTTGGTATGTCAATTCCCCCAAGTAAGTGTAAAAAAGTGCTTTTACCTGACCCAGATGGTCCCATAATTGCTACCATGTTGCCTTTTTCCATACTAAAGTTTATGCCTTTTAATACTTCTACTTTTCCTTCTTCAGTTTTGTAGACCTTTTTTAAGTTTACCGTTTTTATAAACTCTTTCTTACTCATATCTTAACATCTCAGCAGGTATTTCTTTGGATGCGAAGTATGCAGGTAATATAGAAGAAATAAAACAGATTATAAGTGATGATGCAACCACAACACCTATATCAATTATAGATATTTTCAATGGAAGATACTCCATCATATAGACTTGAGGATTTAGTTTTATAAGATGATATGTATCTGCAACGTATATTACGAATATCCCAATTAATACTCCTAAAACTGTTCCAGCTATTCCTATTATAAGTCCCTGCCATAGAAAAACTTTAAGTATAAAGCTATTTTTCGCTCCAATTGTTTTCATTATTGCAATGTCTTTTCTTTTTTCACGGGATTTTGTTATTAATAAACTTGATATATTAAATGAAGCAACTAAGACTATCAGTGCTATAACTAAAAACATGGCAAGTTCCTCAAATTTAAGTGCCTGAAATAAACTTTTATTCAAATCTATCCATGTTCTTATAAGAAACGGAAACGGGAACATATTCTCTAGCTTAGAAGCAACTTCTTCAGCTTTATAGGGGTCATTTAACTTTATCTGTACACCAGTTATTTGATTTTCCATATTCAAAAGTTTTTGAGCATCTTTTAAATTTAAACTAACATAGGACGAATCGTACTCATACATACCAAAATTTGCAAAAGCTACCACTTTAACAGGCATTATATTTGGCATATAGCCAAAAGGTGTTCTTTTCCCAAATGGAGATATCAGGTTTATCTTATCCCCAATATTTATGTTAAGTATAAAGGCCAATTCCTGACCTATTATTGCAGTTTTTGGTTTAAAAAAATCTTCATAGTTTCCTTTTACTATTTTTTTATCAACCCCCATTATTCTTCTATCTTTCTCAGGTAACACTCCTCTTATAAAGACCGATTGCACATTTTTTCCAACTGATGCAAGTGCCTGGGAATATATGAATGGTTCAAAGTCTTGGATATCTTTTATGTTTTTTATTTTCTTTGCAACGTCCTTGTATTCACTTTCCCAGAATTTGTTTGCAACCTTGAGTATTACTATATGAGGTGTAGTTTGCAATATTTTTTCTTTTAAGCCATACTGAAACCCGTTCATCACAGCCAGAGTTATAAGAAGTGCAGAAACTCCGACAGTAATTCCAATTAAAGATATTATAGACATAAAAGAAAGAGCTTTACTTTTTAAAGATAAGAGATATCTAAAGGCAATTTTTATGTATAAAGGCAACTACACTCCACTATAAGAAATTATGATGGATAATTATAACATTTTAATTTTGTCGAAAACCTCGTCTGCATGATATGAGCTTCTAACCAGTTTTCCGCTGTAGACTTCTTTAAAACCAAGTTCATATCCAATCTTTTCTAATTCTTTAAATTCTTCGTCTGTATAGTACTTTTCCACAGGAAGATGATTTTTTGAAGGTCTAAGATACTGACCAATTGTTAAAATCTCGCAGTTGTGGTTTATAAGGTCTTCCATAACATTAATTACTTCTTCTTTTGTTTCGCCTAGCCCTACCATTATTCCAGATTTTGAAACAATATTGCTATCTAACTCTTTTATTTTTTTTATAAGTTCTAAAGAAAGCTGGTAGTTTCCACGATGTCTTACTTTTTTATACAAAGATGGTACTGTCTCAATATTATGATTTATGACATCAGGCTTACTGTCTACTACTGTTTTTAATGCATTCCAATCTCCTTGAAAATCTGGAATTAAAACTTCTATAGTGCAGGAAGGAAGTTCTTCTCTTATTTTTTCTACTACACTTGCAAAATGGGAGGCTCCTCCATCTGGAAGGTCATCTCTGTTAACAGATGTGATTACAACATGTCTTAATCTTAATTTTTTCACTGCTTTTGCTATATTCTCAGGTTCAAAAGGGTCCAATGGCTTTGGTTTTCCATGGGAAACATCGCAGTAAGGACAGTTTCGTGTACAAGTATCTCCCATAATCATAAATGTAGCCGTTTTCCTTGAAAAACATTCTCCTATATTAGGACACAATGCTTCCTCGCAGACAGTATGGAGATTAAACTTTCTAAGTAATTTTTTAACGTATAAAACTTCTTCACTTAAAGGGGATTTTACTTTAGGTTTCATTATTTTATCCTTATGGCTTATGTCATTTATTTTAATTAAATTATAAATTAATAATAGTTTAAAAACTAATTTAGGTGAAGATTATATGCCTATTTTGCAAACAGATGATGAGATAAAAGAAGTTTTAGAAAAAAGTAAAAATATTGCTGTGGTTGGTATTTCTAATAACCCAGCAAAGCCGAGTTATTTTGTATCAAAAGCATTACAAGCTTGTGGATACAAGTTGTTTCTAATAAACCCAAAATATGCAGGACAGGAAATACTGGGTGAAAAGGTTTATAAGTCTTTATTGGATATAGAAGAAAATATAGATGTGGTAGACGTTTTTAGAAGACCTGCTGATGTAAAGTTTACAGCAGAGGAAGCATTAAAGAAAGGATTTAAAACTTTTTGGTTTCAGCCTGGAACTTATAATGAGGAAGTAGCCAAGTTATTAGATGAAAAAGGATATAATGTAGTTATAGATAAATGCATGAAAGTTGAGTGTATAAGACTAAAGGAGAGGTGAGAAAAGATGCTAAAATTTGAAAAATTTTTCGCTATAACGATGTTTTTCCTTCTTCTTCTTACAGTCGGAACGATGTATCTGAGTTATATAAGAGGAGAAGGCCTCATTAGACCTGAGGCACTGGTATTCTACACAATTATTTTTATAGGTTATGCGTATACATTAAAGTATGTATGGGGAAGAGAAGTTCAGGTTGAACTTGAACAGGCAGAAAAGGAAAAACAACTTGCATTACAGGAAGCAGCTAAACATAAAGAAGAATTAGAAAAAATCAAAAAGGAATTTGAAGAGTTTAAAAGGAAAATTCTTGAACAGTCTAAAAAGGAGAACTAAATGAGTATTGATGAGAAAAAATTAAAAGAATCGGTAAAACTTTTTTTAGAAGCCATAGGTGAAGATCCAAATAGAGAAGGTCTTAGAGAAACTCCAGATAGAATAGTTCGTCTCTGGAAAGAGTTCAAATCTCACGAAAATTTTAAAATGACAGTTTTTGAGGATATAGGAAACTACGATGAAATGGTAGTTGTAAGAGACATTAGATTTTATTCTTTATGTGAACATCATCTACTACCATTTTTTGGTAAAGCCCATGTTGCTTATATACCAGATGGAAAAGTTTGTGGGCTTTCTAAGCTGGTAAGAGTTGTAAATAAGTTCTCTTATAGACCTCAAGTGCAAGAAAGACTTACTTCTGAAATTGCAGAATTTTTAGAAAAGGAATTAAATCCTAAGGGTGTTGGAGTTGTTTTAGAAGCTGAACACTTATGTATGTCAATGAGAGGAGTTAAAAATCCAACATCTTACACAGTAACAAGTAAGCTTACTGGTGTCTTTAAACAAGATGAAAAAACACGAAACGAATTTTTAAATTTGATAAATTCTCCTAAAAATATTTAATGGAAAAGATAAAAATAGTAGAAATATTTGATTCTATAGAAGGTGAGGGTAGCCTGATTGGCTATCCTGTATCTTTTATCAGATTGGAAGGTTGTAATTTAAGATGCACATGGTGTGATACTAAATATTCTTATGATACTTTGAACTATAAATTTCTTTCACTATCTGAAATACTGAATTTTGTAGAAAAACTCGGAAATAAACGGGTATGTTTAACAGGAGGAGAACCTCTTTATAATGAAGGTTTTGATATTTTATTTAAAGAATTGCTTCAGCAAGGCTATTTTGTAATTGTCGAGACCAATGGAACAATTTTTAAAAAAATAATTCAAGATACATGGCATAAATACAATAAGAATATACACATTGTATGTTCTCCCAAACCTTTTAGTAGTTTTTATCTAAATGAAAAGTTGGTTCCTTATATTAAAGAACTGAAATTCATAGTAGATGAGATTATAAAATTTGAAGATATAATACAAACGCTAAATAAATTCGCAAATTTACCTGTTCTTGTTTTGCAACCTGAGAGTAATAGAACAGATATGTTTGAGAAAGCAAGAGAACTCCAGAAACGATTATTAACCGAAAAAAACTTAGAATTTAGGATTATTCCTCAAATCCATAAAATTTTTAATTTACCCTAATTCTCAATATATATTGACAGCTAAATTAGTGCATTTGTTTTATCTCATATAACATAGCCTTGTTAATAGCTATCTTTATTTTACTCTCTAGATTGTTTTAAACAGGCTCACAAATACTTGACATCTTAAATTTTATTAGATATTATA
>CAZEYS010000002.1:0-60601 GCA_964516095.1 uncultured Aquificales bacterium | reverse complement strand
GAAACCCTGAAGATATAAAAGCAAGAATTGAACAAATCAAAAAACAAATAGAAACTACTACATCTGATTATGACAGAGAAAAATTACAAGAAAGACTTGCAAAATTATCAGGTGGTGTTGCTATCATAAGAGTTGGAGCAGCAACAGAAGCTGAATTAAAAGAGAAAAAAGATAGAGTAGATGATGCTGTACATGCTACTAAAGCTGCCGTTGAAGAAGGAATTGTTGCTGGTGGTGGAACAGCTTTACTACAAGCTGCAAAAGCTCTTGATGAACTAAAAGAAGAAAATCCAGATAAAGCATGGGGAATAAAGATAATTAAAAATGCTGCAAAAGTTCCATTAAAACAAATAGCATATAATGCTGGATTTGAAGGTTCAGTCGTTCTTGAAAAAGTAGAAAAAGAAGACAAACCTACCTTTGGATTTAACGCAGCTACTGGTGAGTTTGTAGACATGATAGAAGCGGGAATTATAGATCCAACTAAAGTAGTAAGAACAGCAATACAAAACGCTTCCTCTGTAGCAGGTACAATGCTTACAGCTGAAGCTCTTGTTGCTGAAATACCTGAAAAGGAAGATAAAGCCAACGTCCCTGGAATGGATGAAATGGGTGGAATGGGAGGAATGGGCTTCTAAACCTGTTCCTCTTTTATAAATCTTTTATGCAAGGCTCCTTTGGGAGCCTTTTTTTTTGTTTTTTCACTGTACATTTTTTCATCAGCAAGTTTTATGGCTTTTTCTAAAGTTAAAGCCTCATCTGGAATTACAACAATACCATAACTGAATGAGATTCTATATTCTTTAAACTTTTCTTCTATCTTTCTTCTAATCTTCTCAAGTTTTAACTCTAAAACAGTCTTTTTACAAATGGGAGCAACAATAAGGAACTCGTCTCCTCCTATTCTGCCTATAACATCTGTCTTTCTAAAACTGCTTAAAAGTTCTTTTGCAACTTCTTTTAAAACTCTATCACCTTCTATATGTCCTAAATTATCATTTACGTATTTGAAATTATCCAGATCAATATAAGCGACGCAGAGGTTTTTTTCTTTATTTCTTTTTATTTTTTCAATTTCCTTTTTTAAGAAATTTACCACAAAATATCGGTTGTATAGTCCTGTAAGGCTGTCGTAAACAGCCATATAATTCAACTTCTTTAGAAGATAAGAATAAGCAGTCGAATAAAGGTACGCTAAAAACGAAACTGCCATATACGCCATAAAAGCTTCAAATATCGTAACTGGTTTATATGGTACATTTAATACACCAAATATACTTAGTAAAGTAAGTAGAAATAAAGCAAATATGAATAAAAGGTTCCAGAAAAAGGCAGTTTTTTTGTCTTTTAAAAAGAAGGCAAGGAGGGGAAATACGTATATCCAGAATATACCTTGATGTTGATATCCGCCGTTTAATATAATTAAAATTAAAACAGTAAAAACTAGAATAAGTATTACATTGGAAGCTTTCTGAAAATCTCTTGTCTTTTTATATATAAAAAGATTTAAAACAGCCAGAAAAGATAGAAATATCTCAGCAAAGCCTAAAAATTTGTTTCCAGAAGATACGTTTAATATTCCAAAAAATGTTGTTGAAATTACCCCAACAACTGTAAAATAAATTAAAAGTTTCTCTTGAAAGCTATTTCCTAAGTTTAAAATTTTCACAGATAAACCTTTAGATAGGTTATTTTTCTCCTCTTTGAACCATTCTAATCCGTCTGGCCAGTTCCCTTATTGCTTCTGTTTCAGAATACCCTTGTTCCATTAACTCCTTTACTGTCTGTGCTTTAGCTAATGTATTTACTACTTCTAAAACATCTTCTCCTACATAGCATTCACTTTTTCCTTGATTTTCTATAGCTTGAGTGATACAGTTTTCAAGCTGCTCTGGAGTAAATTTCTTAGCCAGTTCTTTTATTTCTTTTATATTCATTTAGCTTTCTCCTTTAAAGTTTAATTCTACCTTTGTACTTTTTGGCGAGTTCTCTTTTCATATCTCTTTCTCTTAAAGCTTCTCTTTTTTCATATTTTGCCTTACCTTTTGCAAGGGCTATTTCTACCTTCGCTTTTCCATTTTTAAAGTAAATTTTTGTTGGAACCAGTGTCAATCCTTTTTCCTGAATTCTTCCCATAAGTTTTAGTATTTCCCTTTTGTGTAAGAGGAGTTTTCTTTTCCTTGTTGGGTCGTGTTGCAACCTACCGGCTGGTTTGTACGGACCAATGTAAAGATTAACTATGTATGCCTCTCCATCTTCTATACGGACATAGGCATCTCTCATATTGACATTTCCTTCTCTTAGAGATTTTACCTCTGTTCCTGTCAAAACCATTCCCGCTTCGTATGTTTCAAGTATCTGATAGTTATGATATACTTGTTTATTAGTAGCTACTACTTTAATTCCCATTTCTTCTGCCTTATACCTTAAATTTAATTGATAAAGGATTAAATATAATAACATTATATTTCATTGATATAAATAAAGGTTTGAAGGTATGGAGTATAAATTCCTGATTTCTTATGTACTTGTTTTAATAGCCCTCTGGTATTCCTATAAGGAAAAACTTGGCATAGAGAAAGAAATAATTATTAATTCCATAAGAGCCTTTCTTCAACTTTTACTTCTTGGCTACATTTTAGTATACCTTTTTAAAATTAAAAATCCAGTATTTTTGGTTTTTGTTTTGCTTTTTATGTGTATTTTTGCAAGTTATACAGCCCAAAACAGGATAAAACTAAAATATCAAGGATATTTTACTTCATTTTTAGCTATAACCTCTGCATCTTTTTTAGTTTTATTTTCCCTTATCCTTTTTGATATAATTCATTTAAAAGCCAACGAAATAATTCCAGTAGGCGGTATGGTAATAGGTAATTCTCTAAACATATATACCCTAACGGTAGATAGACTAAAGGGAGAAATAAAAAATAACATAGATTTAATAGAAAATTTTATTGCTCTTGGAGCTACTTTAAAACAAGCTTTACATGATCTAAAAAGGATAGCTGTAAAATCAGCCCTTATACCTACTATTAATAGTCTCCAAACGGTAGGTATAATACATATACCCGGGGTTACAGTGGGAATGCTTTTAGCCGGAGCACATCCTTTGAAAGCTATTTCTTATCAACTTGTAATTATGTATATGATGGTTGCAGTTGCTTTATTTACCTCTGTTATAACAGTAAATTTTTTCTATAAAAAAATATTTCATACTGCAGTGATAGGTGCAAAATAAATGTATTTAGTTCTTTACATTATTATAGCTTTTTTTGTAGTCCCATACTTAAAACTAAAAGCATTAATAAAAAAGCAGGATTTTTCTTTAAAAGAAAGGTTTGTGTTTTACAAAGATTTTAAAGAAAAAACAGTATGGATACACTGTGCCAGTGTAGGTGAGCTAAATACAGTCAGACCCATATACAGTTATTTAAATGAAAAATATAGCATAGTTCTAACGGTTTCATCTCCAAGAGGTAAAAAATATGCAAAACAGCTTTATAAAGATGCAGTAGTTAGAGAGCTTCCTCTAGATATACCTTTTTTTATTAAAAAGTTTATAAAGATGTATAATCCTAAAGGACTTATAATAGTAGAGGGAGAGTTTTGGTTTAATATAATTAAAACTTCTTCAAGATTTATGCCTGTAGTATCAATAAACACCAGAATATCTCCAAAATCATTTGAGTTTTATAGAAAAATAAGTTTTTTGTTTAAAAAAGTATTAAAGTATTTTACCTTGATAATAACCCGTTCTAATTTGGATGCAAAATATATAAGTCATTTTACAGATAAATCAAAAATAGTGGTCTGCGGTGACTTAAAACTTGTTTCTTCAACAATAAAAAAAGAAGTAAAATTAAGTCTTCCAGAAGGTAAAAAAGTTATTGTAGCTGGAAGTACTTATGAAACTGAGGAAACTGTTTTATTTGATATTATTAAAGATTTTCCAGATACACTGTTTATAGTTGCACCGCGACATCTTGATAGATTAGATAAAATAGTAGATGAAATTAATCGAAGAAAATTGAAGTATTCTTTGCTGTCACAGTACAAATCAGATGATGATGTTCAAATTATTTTAGTTGATAAGTTAGGTGTACTACCCTCTTTGTATAAATATGCCGATGTTGCTTTTATAGGTGGGACTTTAGAGAATATAGGAGGTCATAATATTCTGGAAGCGCTGGTTGAGAATAAACCTGTTATTATTGGTAACCATTATTTTAAAATAAAACCTTTAGTCGAAGAATTTAAAGATTTTGTGTATATAGTTTCAAATAAAAATGAACTAAAAATAGCTTTAAAACAAGTGATTAACTCAAATCCTATAAATTTAAATATTAATGATAAAATTAGAGATGTCCTAAGGTGCTATATATCTAATCTTGAAAAGGTGTTAAATGAAAGCAGGAATTGATATAGGTGGAAGTTTTGTAAAATTTGCTTTTGCAAATGATAAAAAAATTGAAACTGAGAAGGTCTTTATAAAAGATTACATAGATTCTAAAGATATAGATAGCTTTTTTGAAAGCATTCTGAAAATTTTAAAAAAAAGAAATATAACTGATTTAGGGATTGCTGTTGCAGGACTTGTCAATAAAAACAAAGGCTGGGTGGAGGTGTCTCCTAATATCCCTCTAATAGAAAAGTTTCCGATAGTTGACTTTTTTCAAAAAAAATTAAAAGCAGATGTGAAAATAGAAAATGATGCAAATGCTGCAGCTTTAGGAGAGTACACTTTTGGTGCTGGGAAGAATAGCAGTATATTAGTAACCATTACACTGGGTACTGGTTTGGGTAGTGGATGTGTTATAAATGGAAAGCTCCTATCTGGAAGTAATGGTGTAGCTATGGAGTTTGGTCATACAACTGTGCAAAAAGATGGACTAAGATGTCATTGTGGTAGAAACGGTTGTTTAGAGGCTTATGTTTCGTCTTATGGACTTGAAAGAACGTACTTTTTATTGGCTGATAAACATCTATCTTCTTCTGAAATTATAAATCTGGCAAATAAAGGCGATGAAAAAGCTTTAGAAACATTTGAAATATTTAATGATTATCTGTCTACTGGTCTTATGAACATAGTGCACACCTTTAACCCTGATAGAATTCTGTTGTCTGGCGGCATTGTAGAATACTATCCAGTTATTGTGAAAATGGCATATTCTAAGTTGAAGGAAAAAGCCTTTCCTATATCCCTTGAAAATCTAACACTGGATTTAGCCGCACTTGGTGAATTCAGTGGAGCATATGGGGCATTGGCTTTGACGCTGGAATAAAAATTAAAGGTTCTGTTTTTCTTTGGCTAAAATTAAATTTGTGATTGTTTGATTTATAGGGACAGATATATTAGCTTTTTTAGCAAGTTTTATAATAGCCCCATTTAGTGCTTCTATTTCTGTTTTTTTTCCTGATTTAATGTCGTAGTACATTGATGGAAAGTGGTCTTTTGTAGGAGGTATTAATGTCTCGTAGAAAAACTTTTTATACTCCTTTGAATTTTTCCATCTTAGTTTAATATTATTTTTCTGTGCTACCAAAAAAATCTCATCGATTATATTATTCATAATCTCCCGTGTCTCTGAATTTTCAGCAAGAAAACCATAATTTTTTTCTAAAATTGCCCCAAGAGGATTTAACGCACAGTTGTAAATTATTTTGTCCCACAAGATTTGATATACATTAGGGTCATATCTTGCAGGAATTCCTGATTTATTTACTACATCTACTATATTTTTTACTTTTTTCTCATCAGCTAAATTTTCAGGCTGACCGATTATAACATCATCTGCATTAACAGTTACTTCAACTTTGCCTGGTTGAATTACTTTTGCACCAAAAATTACTCTTGCCAGTAGCACACTTTGTGCTGGTAAGTATGTCTTTGCTATTTCATAGTTTCCATATCCATTTTGGGTTAGAAGAACAAATGAGTTTTCACTAAAAATATTAATAATATCTCTGATAGCTTCCTGGGTATCATAGGATTTAACACTTACGATTATTAAATCAAATTTTGTGTCTTTTAAGTTATTAATTGTAGAATAAATTCCATTTAGATTGGCTTCATGAAATCCCCAAATACCACTAACTGATATCCTGTTATCTTGTATTTGTTTTAAATACTTTTCTTTGGTTATCCCGTATACGATGTGGCCTTTTTCTTTTAAAAACGTAGCGAATACAGTTCCTATTGCTCCAAGGCCGTATACTAAGATTTTCATAATTCTAAAAATTTGGCAATTTCTTTTATATCTGGAGGGAGTTCAATAGGTTTTTCACTTGCTTTTAAGACTGTGTCTGGGTCTTTTAGCCCATTTCCTGTAAGGGTACAAACTATAGTTTCTCCACCTTTAAAAAGGCCTTTTCTATAAGACTTTATTACTCCTGCTATGGATGCTGCTGATGCTGGTTCGCAAAAAACACCTTCTGTAGAAGCTACCATTTTATAGGCTTCAAGTATTTCCTCGTCTGAGACAGCATCTATGAAACCATTACTTTCTTTTGCTGCCTTTAATGCTGGCTGCCAGCTATATGGATTTCCAATTCTTATCGCTGTTGCAATTGTTTGAGGGTTTTTAATAGGAAATCCTTTTACAATAGGTGCTGCTCCTTCTGCCTGCCATCCTATCATTCTTGGTAATTTTTTGTTTTTACCATCTTTGTGGTACTCTTTATATCCTTTCCAGTAAGCTGTTATATTTCCAGCATTCCCAACAGGGATAAAATGAAAATCAGGAGCATCTCCAAGATAGTCTACTATTTCGAAAGCTGCTGTTTTCTGGCCTTCTATTCTATATGGATTTACTGAGTTGACTATCTCAACTGGGTATCTAGCACCTATTTCCCTGACAATTGAAAGAGCATCGTCAAAGTTCCCCATTAAAGCGATAATTTTTGCACCATAAATCATTGCTTGGGATATTTTACCTATTGCCACTGCACCTTTAGGAAGTAGTACGAAAGCTTTCATACCTGCTCGTGCAGCGTAAGCTGCTGCTGATGCTGAAGTATTTCCTGTGGAAGCACATATAACTGCTGTTTTGCCTGCCTCTTTTGCCTTTGAAATTGCAAGGGTCATACCTCTATCTTTAAATGAACCTGTTGGGTTTAAACCTTCATATTTTAAATATATTTTTAAATTTTTATCAGGAGCAATTCTTTTGGATAAGTTGTAAGCTTCTATTAAAGGAGTATTCCCCTCGTGAAGAGTAACTATAGGAGTTTTATCTGTTACTGGTAAATATTTTCTGTAAGCTTTTATTATTCCCTGCCACCTTAAATCCAATATTTAGAATCCTCCAAGAATTTTGCAAATGATATTATACCATTATTATCATTTTATTCTTTTTATGTGGTGGATTTTTACAGGATGTATAGGAACATCATTCATACCTTTTTTAGAAGTAGTTGGAATTCTGGCTATCCATTCTACTACTTTCATTCCTTCAATCACTTTACCAAATACAGCATAACCGTATGTTTCTGGTGTCTCACCTTGGTGGTCAAGCTGGTAATTTTCAGCTAAATTTATGAAAAACTGACTGGTAGCACTATCTATATCCATCGTCCTTGCCATAGCAACACTACCAAATGTATTTCTTAAACCATTCTTCGCCTCGTTTTTAATAGGTGGATATTTAGGTATTTTGTAGTTTAAGTTTTCGTCAAATCCTCCTGCTTGAACTACAAATCCAGGTATTACTCTATGAAATATTAAACCGTCATAAAATCCATCTTCGACATATTTCAGAAAGTTTTCTACTGTTATAGGTGCCTTATCTGGATAGAGTTCTATATAAAATGTTCCTAAATCTGTTTTAACTTCAACAACTGGATTCTCTTTCATTTTTTTACCCCTTCTTAACTGTATATTTTTATAGGGTTGTAAAGTGTATCCCTTTCTACAGGAATTTTATCTGCTTCCTTTATTAGTTTTATTAATCTTTCTTTTTGTTGCTGGGTTGGGGATTTTGCCCCTGCAAAATGGGCTATTTTTTCTTCCATGACTGTACCATCCATATCATCAGCACCAAAATTAAGTGCTATTTGGGCTATTTTTTCTCCAAGCATTACCCAGTAGGATTTTATATGTGGAATATTATCCAACATCAGTCTTGATACGGCGATAGTTTTTAGGTCATCTATTCCAGATGTATATTCTGCTTTCCCAAGGTCATTATTTTCCGGTTGAAATGCAAGTGGTATAAAACAGGTAAAACCATTAGTTTCATCTTGGGCTTCTCGTATCTTTATCATATGGTCTATTCTCTCCTCAACTGTTTCCACATGTCCATAAAGCATAGTTGTGGTAGATTTTAAACCTAATCTGTGGGCTATTTTATGTATTTCTATATATTTTTTCCATCCTATTTTGTTAGGTGCTATTATTCTCCTTACCCGTGGAGAAAATATTTCTGCTCCACCACCTGGTAAACTTCCAAGACCAGCATCCTTAAGGATTTTTAAAGTATCTTCGTACGAGAGTTTTGCAAGATGTGCAAGATAATCTATTTCAACAGCTGTGAAAGCCTTAATGTGTAAGTTTGGGAAGTTTTGTTTTAGCACCTTAATTATTTCAACATAATATCCGAAATCCCAATCTGGATGTAGTCCACCGACGATATGAACCTCTGTTGCCCCCTGTTTTACTGCATAGTCTGCCTTGTTAATTATATCTTCAAGTGTCATTTCATAAGCCTTTGGGTCGTTTTTATCAATAGTTGCAAAAGCACAGAATTTACAGTCTAAGGTACATATGTTTGTGGGATTTATCTGTCTATTTATAACAAAGTAAACGTATTTCCCATTTTTATTCTCTGCAACAAAATTTGCAAGTTTTCCAAGAGTTAGTAAATCATTTGTTTTAAACAATTTAATTCCATCTTCAAATGAGAGTCTTTTTCCTTCTAAAACTTTATCTATAATCGGATAGAGATTTTTGTCTGTACAGAATTTTGTTATACTACTTACAGCTTCCAATTTTTTCTCCTTGTAAACTAAAGCAATGTTAATATTATTAAAATAATATATCAAAACCCAGAAAAGTAATATATGAAAAAGCTAATATTTTATCTACTAATTTTTATGGAATTAAGTATGGCAAAGGAACTTGAAATTAAAACAGATGATGGATTTATCCTAAAAGGATTTTTGGAATATCCTGTGATAGAGGAGGAAAAATATCCTCTTGTGATTTTTGTTCACCAATTTGGAACGACCCACAGAATATGGATAGATTTTGCAAGAGAATGTAGAGAAAGAGGTTTTGCTACACTTTTGATTGATTTACGAGGTCATGGTTTATCTGTTGTTCAAGATGGAAAAGAAAATAAAATTATATTCCCGAAAAATGAGGAATTTTCTCTTATAGATTTAATTGCAGCCTTCAAAAAAAGTGCAAAAAAAGTAAATTTTAGAAAAATTCCTGAAGATATATCTTTGTGGATAAACTTTGTACTTGATAACGAAAAAAAACTTGATAAAGACAGAATATATCTGATAGGGGCATCCCTTGGGGGAATTTCTATAATCCCTGTTTTAAATTATAATAGTATAAAAGGATTGGTTTCTATTTCCCCAGGTACGCCTGCAATCGTTGGTGAAGAAAATGTTAAACTTGCTCTTGCGACATATGAAAATCCTATTTTATTCATAGCCTCAGATGAAGATCCAATTGGAAGTGGTAAAATTGTGCTAAAACTACTTAAAGAAAGCCTAAATGGTGAGGTTTTTCTTTTAAAAGGCAAAGGTCATGGTGTAATTCTCTTAGATAAAGTTAAAAATTATATATTCACTTATTTAAACGAGAACAGATGAACAAGTTTAAAGTAAGAGAAAAGCAAACTCTCAAAGACTTTCTTGCAACGTCTTTAAATATATCAAAGTCAAAGGCAAAAAGTATAATAGATTCTAAGAGTGTACTTGTAAACAATAAGAGGGTATGGATTGCAAATCATATTCTAAAAAGTGGAGATATTGTTGAAATTCCATCTGCTCTTATCAAGGAAAACCGCACATTACAACCAGATATTCTTTATGAAGATGATTATATAATTGCAGTAAACAAACCTCCTTTCATCGTATCAGAAAGCCATAAAAGTTCTGTTGAAGAACAATTAAGAAAATTAAAAGGTAAAGATATAAAGGCTATACATAGGCTGGATAAAGAAACATCTGGAGTTTTACTATTCGCAAAAGATTTTTCTATTTTTGAAACATTTAAAAAACTGTGGGAAGAAAAAAGGATAAAAAAAATTTATTATACAGTTGTCCACGGTAGAGTTAATTTTAATAGAACAACAATAGATTTTCCAGTTAATGGAAAAAAGGCCTTATCTGTAGTTAAAACTTTAAAGAAGAATAACCTTTATTCCTTTTTACAAGTAGATTTAAAAACAGGCCGAAAGCACCAGATAAGAATACATATGTTTAAAGTTGGTCATCCTGTTGTAGGAGATAAAGAGTACGGGTATAAATTTATAAATGACCCTCTTGAAAAATCTGTATCAAGACATCTTCTACATGCAGGAAAAACAGAATTTGTTCATCCTTATACTAAAAGAAAAGTTATAATAAATGCACCAATTTTCAAAGATTTTAAAGAATTTTTAAGAAAGGCAGATTTAGCTTAAATGAAGCTCTTAAACAGATATATCTTGCAAAAACTACTGGTTTTGTTTTTAGTCACTATACCTGCTTTTGCATTTATAGCTATGTTAGCACAAATTTTGGAAAAAATTAAAAATATAAAAAAATTTGATACTTTAGACTTTATTATTTATCTTCTGGCGTCTTTACCGGAAAAAATTTATTACATAATACCAGTTGCAGCAGTAATAGCATTTATAATAGTTTATAGAGAGCTAATAAGAAGCCGCAAAATATACCCGATTTTCTTAGCAGGATTGTCTGTTAGATATCTTTTTATTCCTGTTTTCATATTCTCCATACTAATTTTTGCTTTACAGGTAATAGATAATATTGTTTTTATGCCGTACGGCTATGAAATAGCAAATAAGTACTATAAAAAACTAAAAGGTACCCAGTCTGGGAAACAGAAATATCTGTTTATTGCTAACCAGTGGATAAAGGTAAACGATTACACATTTCTATATTTTGGATTTTTAGATTTGAATAAGTATTCTGGCAAAAATTTTATATACATGAAACTAAATCCTAACAATTTTTATCCAGTTTATAGAATAGAAGCTAACGCTGTAAAGATACAAAATAATAACTTAAAATTAGAAGATGGGAAGATAGTGTCTTTAGTTAATATAGAAAACTTTAATTACTCACAATTTAAAAGTTTAAACTTTCCAGAAAAACTAGATGTAGAAAATTTGAAGAAATTGGTGAAAATAAAAAAACCTGTTTCCGTAATACAACTTTATCAAAAAGCATCTGTGGCTGATAAATTTGGTTATCCCTCTTCTTATTTCTGGAGTAGATTTTTTTCTTATATGGCTTCTTTTTTCGCTCCTATTGTTCTTGTAACATTTACTTATCCATGGATATGGATAAATAAAAAAGAAAAATATATAGCGATATTTGGCTTTATACTGATTTATTGGTATGCAGTATCAGCTACGGCATCTTTAGCAGAAAGTGGAGCACTTCCATATTTTACTCCTCTGATTATAGATTTAATCTATTTTATTGTGGGGCTGATATTTTTATTTAAAATCAAGTTTGTGGAGCTTTCGGATAAGACCCAAGAACCTTAAAGTATGGAGATATGTTTTTAAGTTCTTCTAAAGCTTCTTTTATATTTGGCTGGTTTATATGTCCTTCTACATCAGTAAAGAAAATGTAATCCCAGGCTCCCTTTTTAGAAGGGCGGGATTCTATTTTTGTCATATTTATTTTTCGTCTATAAAGTGGTTCTAATGCTTTATACAGAGCTCCAATTTCATTTTTTACTGAAAATATAAATGTTGTTTTATCGTTGCCTGAAGGAGACGGCATTTTATCTTTTTCAGCTATTATTAAAAATCTTGTATAGTTGTGAAGATGTTTATCAATTTTTCTTTCTATTATATGAAGTCCATAAATATCGGCTGCAGCTTCACTGGCTATAGCTGCTGCTTCGTAATCATCTTTTGCTATTTCTGCAGCTTTTGCTGTGCTTTCAACTTCTATAATCTGAGCATCCGGTAAGTTTCTCTGAAGCCAGGGTCTACTTTCTGCTATAGCATGCCTGTGAGAGTATACTCTTTTTATTTCCTGTAAATTTGGATTTATACCCATAAGATGAAGTGAAATTTCAAGAATTACCTCACCTGTTATTATCAGGTCATAGTCTATTAAAAGGTCGAGGGTATGGTTTACTGCCCCTTCTATCGTGTTTTCAACAGGTACAACTCCAAAATCCACGTTTTTTTTCATTATTTCATTAAATACATCATTTATAGATGAAACAGGTATATGTTCCACAGACTGACCAAAATGTTTTATGCTTGCTTCATGGGTAAACGTGGCCCTTGGACCTAAGTAGGCAACCTTCAAATTTTCCTCTGTAGCTCGGCAAGCAGCTATAATTTCTCGGAAAACAGGTTTTATAGCTTCAGTTGGAAAATCCCCATACTGCTGATTTAATTTTTGTAATCTTTCGAAGATTTCCTGTTCTCTGCTTGGAACATAAATTGGTAAATTGTACTGTTTTTTTATTTTTCCAACTTCTTTTGCAAGTTTTGCTCTTTCATTTAAAAGCTTAACTATAGTTTCATCTATTTTATCTATATTTTTTCTAAGTTGTGATAATTTTTCTTTAGCTTCTTCAGGTATGTTTTGCATTTTTCTTTCCTTTTGAGCTATTTAAAATACTATTATAAAATATTTTAACAACCATATTCAGAGGCAGTCTGTTGATTAAAGATTACAACGTACAAATTACAGAAAATAGGTTTGTTTCAGGCATAACCTGGCTTTTAAAGTTTAGAAACAAAGAGATAGCACAAACTGCTAAACCAGCACAATTTATAATGGTAAGACCTACCTATAGCTATCAATACGACCCTATGATGAGACGGGCTTTCGCCATTGCTGATGTTGTTGATGATGAAATCTGGATATACTATGATGTGTATGGTCGTGGAACTAAAGCACTAACAGAAAAAAAAGCAGGAGATTTCCTTCAAATATTGGCTCCTCTGGGGAAAAACCTATTTCCTGAAGATTACGATTACTATCTTTTAGTTGGTGGTGGTATAGGTTTTGCTGGTCTTTCATATTTTATAAAAAAACTAAAAAAAGAAGGTAAACCTTTTAAAGCTATATATGGAGTAAGAAGAAAAGAACAGTTATCCATGCTTGAATGGATAAAAGCTAACAACTTAGAAAATGATGTTATCATATACACTGAAGATGGAAGCTACGGCAACAAAGGACTTGTTACAAAGGATTTAGAAAAGTTTGCTGTAGAAAAGCCAAATACTGCAATATTAACCTGTGGCCCTCATGGAATGATGAGAGCTGTTGATAAATTAGCAAAGAAGATAACTGTTCCATGTTACGCATCTTTAGAAAGTAAAATGGCATGTGGTTTTGGAATATGTATTGGTTGTGTGGTAAAAGACATTGAAAAGAATTCTTATGTGAGAGTTTGTTATGAAGGTCCTGTCTTTGATACGTATAAAATAGAGCTTTAAGATTTCTTATTAAAAAGTTCTTTTTTTAAGATTTTTCCCATTTTAAAATAAACTGTTTTTTTAGGGGGAACCTTTACCAGTTCCCCATTTTTTGGATTCCTTGCTGTTTTTGAAGGAATTTCTTTTAAAACAAAACTTCCAAGTCCTCTTATTTCAATTCTTTTGTCTTCTTTCAATCCTGAGGTCATTGTTTCAAAAACTCTATCTACTACTTCTTTTATTTCTGATTTTTTATACTTTTTAAGTCTTTTATACAGAATATCTACAATCTGAGATTTATTCATTGCGATTATTCTCCTATTGAGGATAAAGGTATATTCATCTTTTCCAGTTGCTCTTTACATCTATCACATACAGGTTGACCATTTTTACCAACAGACAGGTCATATATCCAGCATCTTGGACATTTTTCCCCTTCGGCGAATTTAACAGCTATTTGTAGACCCTTAACCTTTTCGCCTTCAATTTTCACATCACCTTCAGGATTTTCAGACAACTCTACTTGAGACACTGTAAAGAAGAATTTAATCCAGTCTAACCTATCTTCTACAAGATTTTTATAATCCTCCGGTAAGTTTAGTATAACTTTAGCCTCATAAGGGTGTTTTATTAAGTTATTTTTTCTTGCTTCTTCAAGAGCCTTTAGAACATCATCTCTTATACTAAGGAGTTTTTTGTATGTTTCTTCTAAATTCTCATCTATGAATTCTTTTTTAGCCTTTACAAATTCTTCTAAATGTATGCTTTCTTTTAAATCAGGTTTTATCTTCCTTATATACTGCCATATTTCTTCAGCAGTAAAAGATATGATTGGAGCGAGTATTTTTACTAACGAGTTTAATAAATACCACAATATAGTTTGTGCAGACCGTCTTTCCAGTGAATCAGGAGCGTATACATACAGCCTATCTTTTAATATGTCCAGATATATTGCTGACAGGTCTACAATGATAAACTGTTTTATGGTGTGATATATTTTATAAAAAGTATACTGGTTGTAGTATTTATATGAGAGTTCTATTATACGCTGAAGCTTTGAAAGCATCCATCTGTCTATCTCAAGCATGTTATCGTAGTCTACAGCATCTTTTTCTGGATTAAAATCATATAGGTTTCCAAGGAAGTATCTAAAGGTATTTCTTATTTTTCTATAGTCATCAGCTATTCCTCTTATTAAATTGTAACCAATTTTGATATCTTCTGTGTAGTCCTCTGTTACTACCCATAGTCTCAGTATGTCTGCTCCATACTGTTTTATTATTTTTTCGGGAGGTATAACATTACCCTGAGATTTGGACATTTTTCTTCCATTCTCATCAAGTAAAAATCCATGGGTTAAAACATTATCGTATGGAGCCCTTTCATAGGATGCTACAGATTCAAGTAAAGAAGACTGGAACCATCCTCTATGCTGGTCAGAACCTTCTAAATACATATCAGCTGGCCATCTCAGTTCTTCCCAGAATCCTGTCTTTAGTACTGCTGCATGGGAAACTCCTGAATCAAACCAAACATCCAGTATATCTTCTTCTTTTTTAAACTCTGTGCTTCCGCATTTTTTACATTTATAATTTTCAGGTAAAAGTTCTTTTGCTGGTTTTTCAAACCATATATCAGCTCCAAATTCATAATTTTCAACTAACTTTGCTACGTGTTCAAACACTTCTGGCTCGTCTACGATATTATCACACTCTTTACAGTAAAAGACCGCTATTGGAACTCCCCAAACTCTCTGCCTTGATATACACCAATCAGGTCTATTTTCTACCATAGATTTTATTCTGTTTTTACCCCATGAAGGAATCCAGTTTACTCTTTCGATTTCTTTAATAGCTTCTCCTCTTAAAGTATTTCCTCCTTTTAGAGGCTTATCTATTCCTATAAACCATTGAGGAGTAGCTCTAAATATAACAGGATTTTTACATCTCCAACAGTGTGGATATGAGTGTTTTATAGTTTCAACGTGTAAAAGGGCACCTGTTTCTTTTAATTTTTCTATTATTATTTGATTAGCATCAAATACTTTTACTCCCCAGAGCCACTGTGGTGCTTCTTTTGTGAATTTCCCCTCATCATCTACAGGTGCAAGAGGTTCAACACCGTATCTTAAACCTATTATATAGTCTTCCTGACCATGCCCTGGTGCCATATGGACAAGACCTGTACCTGTGCCAAGTTCAACAAACTCTGACAGGTAAATTTTCGAAACTCTATCTATAAACGGGTGATAGTACTCTAAAAACTCTAACTCTCTTCCTTTTACTTCTTTTACTATTTTCCCGTCAATTTTTGTTTTTTCTTTAAAAGAATCTAAAAGCTCTTTTGCCACTATATAAATTTTCTCGCCGCTATCTAAAAACACATAATCAAAATCAGGATTTACCATAATTCCTAAGTTTGCAGGTAATGTCCATGGGGTAGTAGTCCATATGACAGGATACACATCCTTATCCATTCCAAATGGTCTTTCTACTAATTTAAAGGCCACATAAATTGATGGATCCTTTTTTTCTCTGTACTCTACTTCGGCTTCTGCTTCTGCTGTTTTATCGTAAATACACCAGTAAACAGGCTTTTTACCTCTATAGGCTATTCCTTTGTTAAAGATTTTTCCAAGTTCTCTTATCTCTTGAGCTTGATAAGACGGTCTCATTGTAAGATATGGTTTTTCCCAATTTCCAATTATTCCAAGTCTTTTAAATTCTTCTTTTTGTATCTCTACAAATTTGGACGCATACTCTCTACAGAGTTTTCTAAATTCATCTTTTGGAATTTCATCTTTATTTATCTTTTTTTCTTTTAACTGTTTTTCAACCTGCTGTTCTATAGGAAGTCCATGACAGTCCCATCCTGGCACAAAAGGAGCATCTTTTCCGTCCATAGATTGAAATTTAACAAGTATATCTTTAAGAATTTTGTTTAAAGCATGGCCTAAATGGATGTGTCCATTTGCATATGGAGGTCCATCATGAAGTATATATTTGTCTTTTCCTTTTCTTTCTTCTCTTAACTTTTTATATAAATTAATCTGTTGCCAGAAAGATAGTATTTCAGGTTCTTTCTTTGGCAGATTACCTTTCATAGGAAACTCTGTCTTTGGTAGATTAAGTGTATCCTTCCAGTCCAAGTGTAAAACCTCCACTGAGCTTATCTTAATATTATCTTACAAAAACTGTTATCTGTTAAGAGTTTCGTCTATCCATGTTAGATAATCCTTATAACCTAAAACGATTGGTAATGCTATTATTTCCGGAACAGAATAAGGATGATTTTTTTTCACTGTATCAACAAGTTCGTCGAACTTATCTTGCCTTGTTTTTATTATTAAGAGGTGCTCATTGTCATTTTCTATATTTCCTTGCCAGTAATAAATAGAATTTATCTTTGAAGAAATATTCACGCAAGCTGCAAGTTTTTCTTTTACTAATAGGTCTGCTAAATTTTTCCCTGTATTTAAGTCAGGAACTGTTATCAACACAACTATATAATTCATAAAATTCCTCCTAAACCCTAACTGGAATATTCTTTTCCTTTAGGTAAGATTTAACCTCCTGAATAGTAAGTTCTTTAAAATGAAATAGTGAGGCTGCTAATGCGGCATCAGCTCCAGCATATGAGAAAACCTCATAAAAGTGTTCTTTTTTTCCAGCACCTCCAGAAGCAATAACAGGAATGTTAACAGTCTCGCTTATAATTTTTGTCAATTCTACATCGTACCCGGATTTTGTACCATCTTTATCCATGGATGTTAGTAGTATCTCCCCAGCTCCTAAATCTTCTACAGCTTTTGCCCATTCAACAGCATCTACGCCTGTTGAGGTTCTACCTCCATTTATAAATACTTCCCATTTACTTTTTCCAACTTTTTTAGCATCAATAGCAACAACAATCGTTGAAGAACCAAATCTTTTTGCTGCTTCTTCTATTAAAATAGGATTTTTTACACCTGCCGTATTTATAGAGACTTTATCTGCTCCACTTTCTAATAATTTCCTAATATCCTCTAATGTTCTAATACCTCCTCCTACTGTCAAAGGCATAAACACAGTTTCTGCAGTTTTTTTAACTACATCAAGTATTATTCCTCTATCTTCAGCTGAAGCTGTAATGTCTAAAAAGACAAGTTCATCTGCACCAGCTTCATCATAAGCTTTTGCTGCTTCAACAGGGTCTCCTGCATCAATTAAGTTAACAAATTTAACACCTTTTACCACACGACCTTTATTTACATCAAGACAGGGAATTATTCTTTTTGCAAGCATTTTTTCTCCTTTTGGTGCATTTTTCTTCTTCCCATGGGCATATCTTCCCATTTTGTATTGTAATTCTCATAAAGCCATGCGGCAACGGCTTTCTTTTCTTTTTCAGACATTGATTTTCCAATTGGAGGCATTAATCCTAATTTCTTAAGTGCCATAGGCAAACATTTAGATTTTTCTGGAGAAGGATTTGTTATGTAATCTACTACAAACTTAATAAATTCTTTTTTATCTGGATAAAAATATTTTATTCTTGCAGAAACTTCAGGAAAAGGTGGAGCTTTCAAAGGAGGATTTTTACCTGCTTTTACCATTTTCTCTATTTTTTTCATTTTTTCCATGGATATTTTATCCAAATGACAAGAAGAACAGTATTTTTTATAAACTGTGTATCCATCTACGTTTTGTGCATGGGTTAAGGAAAAAAGTATAAGTGTTAGAAAGATTAAACTTATATTCTTCATCTTTAAATACCTCAAAGTTTTATTTTTTCTATTTCTTTAAAAGGATAATTTTTTAAAAATTTTCTAAAATCTAAATTTACTGGTATACCTTCTTTTTTGAATAATTTCTCAAGTTTGTTCGCGATTTTTTCTCCTTGCTTATCTAAGTCAGTCAAAATTATACACAAATTTGCAAACTCTAACTCTTCAATAATGTCATGAAATCTTTTTCCTTGTATGGGATATAAATTGTTTATACCATACCTCTTTAAAATCTTAACGTCATTTTTTCCTTCTACCAGTACAAATACACCCTCAAATTCTGAATAACTCTTTAACCTTAAGAACCAATCTTCAAGAGAGTTAAATTTCATCTTCCAAATAATTTTTTCAAAAGATTAATAATCTTTTTTACAATTGCTTTTAAAGATTCTCTACTTTCCTCTTTTGTATGTAATGTTTCCTTTATATACTCTTCACCTTTATAATTTTTTAAATGTTCAACTATTGAGGTCATTAATTCTAAAGGATTAAAGGGTTTATAAAAAAATTCGGTTATACCTATTCTTTTATAATAATCTTTTTCGTCTTCAGATAGTTCATCAGTAAGTAGTATAACAGGAATGTTCATGTTATTCTTTTTGATGAGGCCTAAAATTTCTGCACTTGAGCGGTTATTTATATATTTCTCAGAAATGATAGCGTCAATATCTGGATGTTCTAAAATATATTTCTGAGCTTCTATTACATCATTAAAATATATAACTTCAGATCCACTTAAACTTGCAACTTCTCTTAGTACTTCGTATGTTTCTATATTGTCATCTAAAAGTAAAATTTTCATTTTTCTTATACAAAAACTACGTCTTCATATGTAGGTATCAAACCCATATTATAGGCCTTTTTCAAAAATAGTTCTACAGCTTTTTTACCTCTTTCACCATAATCAACTGTAAGTTCATTGACATACATACCTATAAATTTATCTGCTTTTTCTTTAGTCATGTTTCGTGCAAATTTAAGTGCGTACTCAACAGCCTCTTCTCGATGATTTAAAGAGTAAAGTATACTTTCTTTTAGTATTTGAGATACATCTTTTATAACTTTTTCTCCAAGGTCTTTTCTTATAACATTACCGCCTAAAGGTAAAGGAAGTCCATTTGTCTCTTCATACCACCATTTTCCAAGGTCTACTATACATTCTAACCCTTCGTCTTTGTATGTTAACTGACCTTCATGTATTATCAAACCTGCATCAACTTTTCCTTCTTTCACAGCAGGTATAATCTCATCAAAAGGAATAACTTCATAGTTGAAATCCTTTTCGCCTAAAAAAAGTTGTAAAGCCAAGAAAGCTGAAGTTAAAGTTCCAGGGACTGCAATTTTTTTCTCTTTTAACTGTGAAGGGTCAAACTTCTGTGTAGCTACCACCATAGGACCATAATTATCTCCCATACTTGCGCCGCTAGAAAGAAGAGCATATTTATCAGAAATATAAGGTAGTGCATGTATAGATACAGCAGAAACCTCATAAACGCCGTTTAAGGCTTTTTTATTAAGTGTTTCTATATCTGATAACACATCTATAAATTCGTAGCCTCGAGTATCTATTTTTTTATGGTTTATAGCATAAAACATAAATGCGTCATCTGAATCTGGACTGTGTGCTATATGTATTTTCATTTAAACCTCACAAATCCTTTACTTTAGTTAAAAAATTTTATCATATAATTATTAATATTAAGACTGTAAAACGAGGTAAAAATGAAAATAATAAAAGGTATATTAACAGCTTTAATGGGAATATTTTTTGTGTCCTTTGCTTACGAAGAAGGCGTTTTAATAGGTAAAAAGGCACCAGACTTTACCATGTTAGGTGAAGATTGTCCTTATTATCCAAGTGAACTTTACTACAAAGAAAACGGTAAATGGAAAAAAAGATGCAAGGAAATTCACTTATCTGACATTTTGAAAAAGGGCAAACCTGTTTTAATAATCTTTTGGGCAATAGGAGATAGACCTGGAACTTACTATTTCTTACCTGAAATGAACAAACTATACGAAAAATACAAAGATAAAGTAGAATTTATGGCTGTACTTTTAAGTAGGTCAGATGGTAAAGAGGTTCAAAAGGCAAAAAAATTTTTACCGCTAAAAATACCTGTTTATAGAGCTTACTCGGATGCAATTAAAAATTACAATATTGCCAAAGTGGATGTTCCTTATCTTGTTTTTATAAAACCTGATGGAACTATTGTTAGAATTCTTTTGAGACCTGCCTCTGTTTATAAAGAAATGGAAGATAAAAAAGGCGTACATATGAAGGACAGAAAAATAGACGAGAAAAACAGATTTAAAATTAGATACGATATAATAGCTGAAAGTATAGATGAAATAGACAAATATTTACAAAAGCTTATAAACGGCTCTTAACTTCCTTTTCCCAGTTGGCTTTAATCTCTTCTCTATCCATATCTAAGTTCTTGTTATCTTTATATGAAACAGCATAAGGGGAGCTTAACAGTCTCCTCTTTTCTTTCTCAGTTAAAGGTGTAATATTGCCTTTTATTGTAGCAACAGTAGAGTAACTTTTTCTTCCTATAGGTTCTACCAAGCCAATTTTAAAT
This sequence comes from uncultured Aquificales bacterium, assembly GCA_964516095.1. Lineage (GTDB taxonomy): Bacteria > Aquificota > Aquificia > Aquificales > Hydrogenothermaceae > Hydrogenothermus. The sequence goes on along the minus strand of CAZEYS010000002.1, from coordinate 39,614 downwards.
CCAGCTTCTGTTAACCCTTTTCTAACTGCAAGAGATGCACTATATGTTGCAAAGACTGCATGTTCTTTCATAATTTCTTTTACCAATTTAAATAGGTCTACAGTCCACATTTCAGTATTAACTTTTGGAGAAAAGGCGTCCCAAAAAACAGCATCAAATTTAATTTTTTCTTGAACCAAATCCTTAATCACTTTTCTGCCTTCTGCGTTTATAATTTTTAAACTTAGATTTTTATCCTCCAGTTGATATGTACTGTATATATTCTTGCCAATTTTTATTTCAGATTTTTTAAGGGAGTTAAGTTTTTCGTAAAAATCTTTCAAATTATCAGGTATGTTTAGCTTTTTTATTTTCTGAAGAACAGTTTCATCCTTTTCAATAGAAAAAATGTTTAGCTTAATATGAGGGTTTACCGATACAGCTTTTTTAAAAGCTACTGCAACATTATAACCAAGGCCAAATCCTACATCTAATATGCTGATTTCTGTGTTATTTTTTGCAAGCTCTTCTATTTTAGAAGGATTAACAAATTTATGTAAGCTTTCTGTATAAGCTCCGGCCTTTGTGCTGTGATAAGCTTCATTAAACTCTGGATTAAAAAATGTTTCTGTCCCGTCAGCTGTGACTATTTTTTCAGTCATTTTAGAGTTGTTTTTACGATACGAAGGAGTTCTTCATATATTTCTTTGTTACCTGCTATGACATTACCGTCTAACTCTTCTTTTTCATCAAAATTTGTAAATACGCCACCTGCTTCCTTAATAAGGAGATATCCTGCAGCTATGTCCCATATGGATAATTTCATCTCAAAAAATCCATCAAAGATGCCTTCAGCTGTATAAGCAAGGTCTACTGCAGCAGCACCAGGCCTTCTTAGTGCTGAAAATGTTATCATAGCTTCTCTAAATGCATTTAGATATCTGTCTATATCTTCAATTCTTCTAAATGGAAAACCTGTAGCCACTATTGCCATATCTTTATTTCTGTTTGAAACTTTTATTCTGCTTCCATTCATATATGCACCATTACCTTTTGAAGCCCAGTAAAGCTTGTCTAAAATAGGGATGTATATGCTACCTGCTATGATTTCGTCTTTGTATTTTAAAGCAACTGATACTGCAAATATATCAAAGCCATTTATATAATTTTTTGTTCCATCTAAAGGGTCTACTATCCATAAAAACTCACTATCTTTATTGCCTACTATTCCATCTTCTTCTCCTAAAAATGCATGGTCAGGAAATGAAGATAGAATAAAGTTTCTAATTCTTTCCTCTGACCTTTTATCAACATAAGTTACAAAATCTCTTCTACTTTTTTCATGTATATCATTTTTCTTTATGGCCTTAAAATGCTCTTTTAATATCTGCCCACCTATAACAGCTGCTTCTTTGGTAGCTTGCAAATATGTTTGATAATCCACGGTTACTCCTTTTTTGTTATTGCTTCTAAGCAAGGAAGCATTTTACCTTCTAATAACTCTAGAAAAGCTCCTCCGCCTGTAGAAATGTAACTAATTCTATCGGCTACTCCTGCTTTGTGTATCGCATAATCTGTATCTCCACCGCCTGCTATTGATAGGGCAGGGGAATCTGCTATAAGATGTGCAAGTTCAAAAGTTCCTTTTTTAAATTTTTCAAGTTCAAAAACACCCATTGGGCCATTCCAGATTATAGTCTGTGCATCCTTTAATATTTCTTGAATTAAAACGATAGAGGCATGTCCAATATCAAGCCCCATCCACCCTTGAGGTATTTCCTGCCATGCTACTTCTATTACAGGTGTTTGATCTGAAACAGCCTGTCCACATACGAAATCTACTGGCAAGTAGAACTTTGTTCCATTTTTTTTAGCAGACTCAACAACATTTATGGCTTCGTCAAACATATCGTCTTCAACAAGTGAACTGCCAACGTTATAACCCATGGCCTTTAAAAATGTAAAGGCCATTGCACCACCAACAAATAGCTTGTCTACCCTTTCAATAAGGTGTTTAAGCACTCCGAGTTTAGAAGATACTTTAGCCCCTCCAATAAAAGCAACTACTGGTCTTTGAGGATTTAAAAGTGCTTTTTCAAAAAATTTAAGTTCTCTTTCAAGTAAAAATCCCATTACAATAGGTTTTATAAAATCTTTAATTCCATACATTGAAGCATGTTTTCGATGACATGTTCCAAAAGCGTCTATTACATATATTTCTGCAAGTTTTGCCAGTGCTTTAGCAAATTCTGGATTGTTTTCTTCTTCTTCTTTGTGGAATCTAAGGTTTTCCAGTAGAAGAATATCCCCATCTTTCATATTGAAAACCATGTCTTCTACTTCTTTTCCTACACAGTCAGGGGCAAATTTAACTTCCATGCCCAGTAATCTTTCTAATCTTTTTGCAACTGGATAAAGAGAGTATTCTGGTTTTCTTTCTCCTTTGGGCCTTCCCATATGTGATGCGAGTATGATTTTTGCATCTTTATCTAAAAGATAGTTTATAGTTGGTATAGTCTCTCTTATTCTGGTATCATCAACAATAGCCCCATGTTCATCAACAGGTACATTGTAATCTACTCTAACTAAAACTCTTTTATGGGATACATCTACATCTTCTAAAGTAAGGTAATTTCTAAACATACACTTCCCTCCTACAGGCCTATATCATCATCGTTCTCATTATCTCCTTCTATACCGTCAAATATATCCCATGAAGGTGCATCTATACCTTTTATTTTCAAAGCTGTTTGTCTTAAAAGCTCAAGATAGCTTCCTATTTCTTTATATGCTTCCAGCATTGAAGAGAGTTTAAGTATTTCATCATCAGAGAGTTTTTCTTTGTTTATTTTTAATGCTTTTGATACAGCTGCCTTTGTTATTATTATCTCTCCGGCTTTCTTTTGCCATTCGCTCCAGAATTCATTTGTTCCCAGTGGACTTTGAATTATAAATCTCTCTAAATTAGTTATTTCTTGAGCCAGAAGCATATCAAAAGATGAAAAATTATCTTTCATAATTTTACCTCTTTTATTTTTCTTTTAACCTGTTCATTGCATCTTTAAGTATAAAACCAATTATAACTATGGCAACTATTATAAAAGCTAAAGCAGATATAACAGCTGTTATTGGAAAATGGTGGTGCTCCATTTCCTTTCACCTCTTAGTTTAGACTTTAGTCTATCCAATAATTTGGAGCTTCATGAGTTATATAAACATCATGGGCATGACTTTCTCTTAAGCCGGCATTTGTTATTTTTACGAATTTTCCTTTTTGCTGTAGTTCTTTGATTGTTTTACTACCTGTGTATCCCATTCCCGATCTTAATCCACCTACCAGCTGATATACAACATCTGCTAAGGGTCCTTTGAAAGGTATTCTTCCTTCAATACCTTCTGGAACAAATTTTTCAAGATTTTCCTGGGAATATCTATCGGATGAGTATCTTGCTTTCATAGCACCAAGTGAGCCCATACCTCTGTAAACTTTATATGCCCTGCCTTGATAGAATATTCTCTCTCCAGGGGCTTCTTCTGTTCCTGCAAATAGACTACCAAGCATAACAGCATCAGCACCAGCTGCTATGGCTTTTACAATATCTCCAGAGTATCTTATTCCTCCATCTGCAATAACTGTTTTTCCATGTTTATGGGCAACTTCTGCACATTTTGCCACTGCAGTAACCTGTGGTACACCTATTCCTGCAACTACCCGTGTAGTACATATGGAACCTGGCCCAACTCCAACTTTCACTCCATCAGCACCAGCCTTGATTAGGTCTCCAGCTGCTTCTGGAGTTGCAATATTACCTCCAATTATGTCTAAGTCTGGATATTCTTCTTTTATTTTTTCTACTGTTTTTAAAACCCTTACAGAATGACCATGGGCTGTATCTACAACAATTAAATCTACTCCTACTTCAACTAATGCTTTAACCCGCGCCATTGTATCTGGGCCGGTACCAACTGCAGCTCCAACTCTGAGTCTTCCTTTTTCATCTTTACACGCATTTGGATATTGTTTTTTCTTGACGATATCTTTAATAGTTATAAGACCTTTTAACTTTCCATGTTCGTCTACAACTGGTAGTTTTTCAACCTTGTGTTTTTGAAGTATTTCAACAGCCTCTTCAAGGGTTATACCTTCTCGTGCTGTAATAAGTGGAGCTTTTGTCATAAATTCATAAACTGGTTTGGAGTAATCTTTCTTGTGTAAAAATCTTAAGTCTCTGTTAGTAAGAATACCTATAAGTTTACCTTCATCATCAACAACTGGAACACCTGAAATTTTGTAGTTTGCCATTATTTCAAGGGCATCTTTTACAGTTTGATTTGGCTTGATTGTTATAGGTTCTGCAATCATTCCGCTTTCAGCTTTTTTAACTCTTTCTACTTCTTTAGCCTGGTCTTCTATACTCATGTTTCTGTGAATTATTCCTATTCCACCTTCTCTTGCAAGTGCGATAGCAAGTCTATGGTCTGTTACTGTATCCATAGCAGCTGATAAAAGAGGGATGTTAAGCTTTATTTTTTGGGTGATATATGTACTTACATCAGTTTCATGGGGTAGAACATCAGATTTTTGGGGTAATAAAAGAACATCATCAAATGTCAACGCTTCTTCAATATTTTTGGGGTCAAACATATTCTAAATTTCCTCCATGCAGAGATAAGATGTAATCATAAAGCTTCAATAAATAAGTAGATTTTAACATTATTTTCAACATCTGTAAATTTTATATTATAATAATACCCTCTATTATTTTATATACTCCGGAGGCAACAGTTCAATGGCAAAAATAAAAGCTCTCAAATGTAAAGAATGCGGAAGAGAATACCCAGTTGAACCACTTCACGTATGCGAATTTTGCTTTGGACCCCTTGAAGTTGATTATAATTATGATGAAATAAAACAGAATATATCAAAAGACAAAATAAAAAACGGACCAAATTCTCTATGGAGATATATAGATTTACTCCCTGTAGAAAATCCTACAGTAGGATTAAATGCTGGCTTTACTCCTCTTGTAAAAGCTGAAAATCTTGGAAAAGAACTTGGTTTAAACAATTTGTACATAAAAGATGACTCTGTAAATCATCCAACATTATCTTTTAAAGATAGAGTAGTGGCTGTAGCACTTTCAAAAGCTAAAGAATTTGGGTTTGATACTGCAGCTTGTGCTTCAACAGGAAACCTTGCAAACTCAGTTTCTGCACTTGCAGCTTCAGCTGGAATGAAGTGTTTTGTTTTTATTCCTGCAAATCTTGAGAGTAATAAAATCATAGGTTCTCTCGTCTTTGACCCGGTTGTTGTTGCTGTTGATGGAAACTATGATGATGTAAATAGACTGTCGTCTGAAGTTGCAAATGAGTTTGGATGGGCTTTTGTTAATATAAACCTAAGACCCTTTTATTCAGAAGGTTCAAAAACTCTAGCTTTTGAAGTTGCTGAGCAGTTAAACTGGACAGCACCCGATGCAGTAGTTGCTCCATTAGCATCAGGTTCTCTTTATACCAAAATCTGGAAGGGCTTTAATGAGCTCAAAACTGTAGGAATTTTAGATGAAAATGAAAAAATGCCCAGAATGTATGGTGCTCAGGCTTCTGGATGTTCCCCAATATATAAAGCATTTAAAGAAGGAAGAGACTGGATAACCCCTGAAAAACCAGATACTATTGCAAAATCTATTGCTATTGGTAATCCTGCAGATGGTCCTTATGCAGTAAAAGTGGCCAGAGAAAGTCAGGGAGATATTGAGATAGCCACAAATGAGGAAATTATAGAAGGAATTAAGTTACTTGCAAAAACAGAAGGTATATTTACCGAAACAGCTGGAGGAACAACAATAGCCGTATTAAAGAAATTTGCAGAAAAAGGTGTTTTTGATAAAGACGAAGTTGTGGTTGCTTATATAACAGGAAATGGTTATAAAACAATGGAAGTATTAGAAGGACACTTAAAAGAACCTATACACATTAAACCTACATTGTCTGAATTTAAAGAAAAAGTTGTAGGTGCAATTATAAATAAATGAGGAGGAAATAAAATGGCAAAGGTTACTGTTAGAATACCAACAGCACTTAGAAGAGTAACTCAAGGGCAAGGTGAAGTACAGATAGAGGCTAATTCTATTGCTGAACTTATAGATAATTTAGAAAAAGAATTCCCTGGCATAAAAGAAAGACTTGTTGAAGAGTCTGGAGAAATTAGAAAATTTGTTAACTTTTTTGTAAACGATGAAGATATAAGATTCTTACAAGGTAAAGATACTCCATTAAAAGATGGAGATGTTGTTGCAATAATACCTGCTATTGCCGGTGGAGTAAAATAATCCAAGAGGGAAGGGCTATGAACTCATTAAAACTAAAATTAATTTATCCTGAAGAAAAAATAAAAGAGCCAATTTTAAGTAAACTCTGTAAAACTTTTGATATAGATATAAATATAAGAAAGGCTAATGTTCAGGAAAATATAGGATGGCTTGAACTTGAAATGATAGGTAGAGAAGACGAAATTGAAAATGCCATAAAATGGCTTGAAAAAAATGGAATTGAGGTATCTCCAGTAGAAGGTCAGGTATTTACGGAGTAAAGTTGGCTGTAAAAGTTGGCATAATAGACATAGGAACATATTCAACAAGATTTTTAATATCCGCCATCCATATAAAAGACACTTTGGAAGAAACTATCTCTTCTATTGAAGACATCCTTTCTGTTGGTAAGATAACTTCTTTAGGTAGAAAACTTAAAGAAACAGGTTATCTTCAAGAAGAAGCAATGGAAGAAACCCTCTCTGTGCTAAAAGAGTATAAAATGCTTGCTGACGAGTATAAAGTTGATTATTTAAAAGCTTATGCCACTCAGGCTTGCAGAGAAGCTAAAAATGGAAAGGAGTTTATAAAAAAGGTACAGGATCTTGGTATTGACGTTGATATTATAGATGGGCAGAAGGAAGCATACCTTTCATTTTTGGCCACAGCTTATGGTGTAAATCCACCTGGAGATTTTGTAATGATTGATCAAGGAGGAGGAAGTACAGAGTACGGTTATGGAGTAAAAACAAAAGAGGGCTTTCAGTTAAAAGATGCCGTTTCTTTTCCCTTTGGAATAGTAGGACTTACAGAAAAATTTTTAAAACATGATCCTCCGCTAAAAGAAGAAATAATTCAAATGGAAGATTATATAAAGCCATATATACATTCTGCCTATAAAAAAATGGAAAATGCATATTATTTAATAGGTTTAGGTGGAACTATTACTACACTTGTGGCCCTGGAAAAAAACATATTTCCATATTCTTCTGAAAAAATTCATCGTCAAAAACTTACCTACCAGCAGGTAGAAAAATGGCTTAATGTATTATCTTCAATGACTGTAGAAGAAAGAAAATCTATTCCCATAATAGAAGATAAACGGGCTGAAGTTATACTGTCAGGTATTGTAATTTTTAAAACGTCTATGGAAGTGTTTAAAAAAGATGAAATAACAGTTAGCGATTGGGGATTAAGACACGGAGCAGTTATAGATTACGCAATTAAGCTCTATTCTGTACGCTGATTTCAAAGTTTTAATTTTTGACTTGATATTTTTTTTAATTTTGTTTTAAATTATAACTGTCTCAAAGTAGAGACCTACCTCTATATAAGGGGAAAGTAATGTCTGTGGAGTCGAAGTTATTCCACAGTAAAACAGGAAATGTTAATCTAAAATAAATATCTAGCATTCCTTAAAAAGGAGGATTTTCTTGTCATTAGTTGTTAAAAAATTTGGTGGAACATCTGTTGGAAGCATAGAAAGAATAAAAAATGTAGCTAAAAGAATAAAAAAAGCAGTAGATAGTGGAGAGAAGGTTGTAGTTGTTTCTTCTGCAATGTCTGGAGAAACAGATAGATTATTAGGTCTTGCATATGAACTCTCAAAAAGACCAGATCCCCGTGAAGTTGATCAAGTGGTATCTACTGGAGAACAAGTTGCGATAGGGCTCTTATCTATAGCTCTTCAAGAGCTTGGTGTTCCAGCTATAAGTTTAACAGGGTGGCAGGTTCCAATTGAAACAGACAATGTTCATACAAAAGCAAGAATTACACATATAAAGAAAGATAGGATACGGCAGGAACTTGAGAAAGGAAAAGTTGTAGTAGTAGCAGGCTTTCAGGGAATAAGTCCTGAAGGTGATATAACCACATTGGGAAGAGGAGGTTCAGATACAACAGCTGTAGCACTGGCAGCTGCCCTCAATGCTGATGTATGTGAAATATACACAGATGTACCGGGAGTTTTTACAGCAGACCCAAGAATAGTAGAAGAAGCAAAAAAGATACCAGTTATTTCCTATGAAGAAATGATGGAAATGGCTTCTCTTGGGTCTAAAGTTATGCAAATCAGATCTGTAGAATTTGCTGCAAAATACAAAGTAAAAATCCATGTAAGGTCATCTTTTTCTGACGAAGACGGAACATGGATAGTGGAGGAAAACGAAGCTATGGAGAAAGTAGCAGTTAGAGGAATAAGTCACGATTTAAAAGAATCAAAAATTACAGTTGTAAAAGTTCCTGATAAACCAGGAATAGCTGCAAAGCTCTTTAAAACACTAGGAGACAATAATATAGTTGTAGATATGATTGTTCAGAATGTATCCCATGAAGGGTTTACAGACATATCGTTTACAGTAAATAAAACTGATGCAGACTTTGCAGAAGATATCGCAAAGGAAGTTGCAAAAGAGGTTGGAGCTGCTGGGGTAGATAGAAATGATAAAATAGCAAAAATATCTGTTGTTGGTTTAGGTATGAAAACCCATGCAGGTACTGCTGGAAAGATGTTTGAAGTTCTTCATAAAGAAGGTATTAACATATATGCTATATCTACATCTGAAATAAAAATATCCTGTCTCATAGATGAAAAATATGCAGAACTTGCAGTAAGAGCTTTACACGAAGCATTTATAGAGGATAAAGATGTCATGGTCATAGAATAAGGAGATAAAAATGAGAAGAAGAAGAAAGATCAGAAAAGTTCTGATAGCAAACAGAGGGGAAATTGCCACAAGAATTATAAGGGCATGTAAAGAACTTGATATAAAAACTGTTGCTATTTATTCAGAAGCTGATTCTAAAGGACTATGGGTAAAAAAAGCAGATGAAGCTTATATGATACCAGGAGATCCAATAAAGGCATATTTAAACTTTTACAAAATAGTTGATATAGCAAGAAGTACAGGAGCAGATGCAATACATCCTGGATATGGCTTTTTATCAGAAAATGCTGATTTTGCAAGATACTGTGAAAAAAGAGGAATTATATTTATAGGACCAAAACCTGAACATATAGAACTTTTTGGAGATAAGATAAAATCAAAAATAGCAATGAGAGAAGTTGGAGTTCCGGTACTACCTGGAACTGATGAACCAATAACCGATTTAGATAAAGCGAAAAAAGTAGCAAAAAAAATAGGATTTCCTGTAATAATAAAAGCTGCCTACGGTGGTGGTGGCCGTGGGATGAGAATAGTAAATAAAGAAAGTGAGTTTGAAGAGTTGTTTAAAAGTGCTGTATCGGAAGCTGAAAAATTCTTTGGAAATGGTGCTGTATTTATAGAAAAATATATAAAAAACCCTCGCCATATAGAAGTTCAAATAATCGCAGATAAATATGGAAATGTAGTTCATCTTGGAGAAAGAGACTGTTCTATACAACGAAGACATCAAAAAGTAATTGAGATTGCTCCATCTCCTAGACTTTCAGAAGGGGTTAGAAGGGAGCTTTACAGAGTTGCAGTAAAATCTATGTTCCGATTAGGATATGAAAGTGCAGGAACATTAGAATTCTTAGTTGATGAAAATGACAATTTTTATTTTATTGAGATGAATACCAGAATACAGGTAGAGCACCCAGTAACAGAGCTGATAACAGGAGTTGATCTTCTTCAAAGAATGATAGAGATAGCAGAAGGTAAACCCCTACCATTCTTACAGGAAGATATCCAGTTTAGAGGATACGCTATAGAGTTTAGAATTAATGCAGAAGACCCACTGAGAAACTTTGCACCTTCTCCTGGAAAGATAACTTCTTATCATTCTCCTGGTGGGCCAGGTGTTCGTATAGATGCAGCTGTTTATAAAGATTATGTAATCCCTCCATACTACGATCCAATGATTGCAAAGTTAAATGTTTGGGCGTTAACGTGGGAGCAAGTAGTAAATAGAGGAAGAAGAGCTTTAGATGAGTTTATTATTAGAGGAACACCTACAAACTTACCGCTTTTAAGACAGATAGTAAGAGATAAGGATTTTGTAGCAGGCAAATTTGATACAGGATATATTGACAGAAAACTACCTCACTTTAAACTTAAAGGTGAAAAGGTAGATCCAGAAGAACTGGCAGTTGCAATATCGGCAGCTATAGCTGCTTATCATAAACTTTAAAGGAGGACGGCATGTCAATAATAATGGATATTAGAGGAAGAGAGGTTTTAGATTCAAGGGGAAATCCAACCGTTGAAGCAGAAGTTCATCTTGAAAGTGGTGTTATAGCAAGAGCTATAGTCCCAAGTGGAGCTTCTACAGGAGAAAGGGAAGCATTAGAATTAAGAGATGGGGATCCAAAAAGATTTAAAGGAAAAGGTGTATTAAAGGCTGTAGAAAATATAAATACAAAGATAGCAGATTTACTTATAGGAGAAGAATCTTTAGATCAGTTAAGAATAGATAGATTAATGTTAAAAGCTGATGGAACAGAAAATAAATCAAAATTAGGAGCAAATGCGATTTTAGCTGTATCTTTAGCTGTAGCAAGAGCTTCTGCTATGGAACTTGATATACCTCTTTACAGATATTTAGGCGGGGTGAACGCAAAAGTAATGCCAGTTCCTTTAATGAACGTTATAAATGGCGGGGTACATGCAGATAATAATTTAGATATTCAGGAGTTTATGATTGTTCCTGTATTTGGAGGAAAAGATCCTGATAATCCTAGGTTTAAAGAAGCTTTAAGAGCTGGAGTAGAAACGTTTCATACGTTAAAACAAATATTAAAAGAAAAAGGATTATCTACAAATGTAGGTGATGAAGGTGGATTTGCTCCACAGCTTAACTCTACAAAAGAAGCCCTTGACTTACTCAAAGATGCTATACATAAAGCCGGTTATGACCCAGAGGAAGACATATTTATTGCCCTCGATGCAGCTTCTTCAGAATTTTACGATAAAGAAAAAGGTGTTTATAAGTTTGAAGGAGAAGAATTAACTGCAGAAGATATGATAGATTTCTACGCTGAACTTATAAGTGCTTATAGAATAGTGTCAATTGAGGACCCTCTTGCAGAAGATGATTGGGATGGATGGAAAAAAATTACTCAAACTTTAGGAAACAGAGTTCAGCTTGTAGGAGATGATTTATTCACTACTAATCCTAAAATATTAAAAAAAGGTATAGAAGAAAAAGTTGCCAATTCAATTTTAATAAAACTAAACCAGATAGGAACTTTAACCGAAACATTAGATGCAGTAGAACTGGCAAAAACGAATGCTTATACTGCCATAATATCACACAGATCTGGAGAAACTGAAGATACATTTATAGCTGATCTTGCAGTTGGAACAAATTCTGGTCAGATAAAGACTGGGTCAGCATCAAGAACAGACAGAACTGCAAAATACAATCAACTATTAAGAATAGAGGAAGAATTAGGAGAAAATGCAATATTCCTTGGTAAAGAAACCTTTAGAAAATATCTATAAAAAAATCTTTAGGGCAGATAATATTCTGCCTTTCTTGTTTTTTTTAGTGTTATTTTATTCAATTATCTCTTTTTTGTTCAGTGATCACAGTATAAAAAATTATTTAACTAAAGAAAGAGAAAAAGAGAAGCTGCTAAAGGATATTGATAAACTTAAATCTGAAAATGAAAAACTACAAAACTTAATAAACCAGTTAAAGACAGATCCATATATTATTGAGAAAAAGGCAAGGGAAGACCTTGGACTTATGAAAAAAGGGGACGAAATATTTATTATTTTGGATGATAAAGAAGTCAAAAAAGAAAAGGATAAAGATAATAGATGGATAGAAAAAGTAAAAAAAATTTACAAAGAGTTTTATATGAAGAAGTAGATACAGTTTTGTTTGATTTAGATGGGACTTTAATAGATTCCTCTAAAGATATTGCCCTTTGTGCAAATTATGCACTAAAAAAGCTTGGATTTGAACCTTTAGAAGAAGAAGAAATAATAAAGCATGTTGGATATGGAGGAGAAAATCTTATAAAAGGGATAATTCCTATAAAAGATCCTGAAGTAATAGCACAGGCTGTTAATTTGTTTAGGCAGCATTACTACTCTAATCCTGTAGTTTATACACAGCCTTTTGAGTATATACCAGATATTCTAAAAATATTAAAAGACAAAGGTAAAAAACTGGCAGTAATTACAAATAAATACGAAGATATATCCAAACAAATACTGAAAAGGTTAAACCTGTATAATTTTTTTGACTTTATAGCTGGAGGGGATACCTTCAAATCTAAAAAGCCTGACCCTGAACCAATAAAAAAAACTTTAGAAATCTTAAATGCACAGAATTCTATTATTATTGGAGATAGCGAAGCAGATATAAATGCAGGAAAAAATGCAGGAATAAAAACCTGTCTTGTAATGTATGGTTTTGGAAAAGAAGAAAAAATAAGAGAACTTCGGCCTGATTTTAAAATAGAAAAGCCTAAAGACCTATATGAGGTGTTAAGTTGAAAATAAAAGTTAAAGTTAAACCAAATTCTAAAAAAGAAGAAATAAAACAGTTAGATAAAGATTACTATGAAGTAAGAGTGACTGTAGTTCCAGAAAAAGGTAAGGCCAATAAAAAGGTTATAGAACTACTCTCTAAACACTTAAAAAAACCAAAAAGCAAATTCAAAATAATAAGAGGTGAAACATCTCGTGAGAAGATAATAGAAATAGAAGATTAAAAAAGATGAGGCTGTAAGGCTTTTATGGTTTTAACAACAGCATCGTCTGTATTAACTGCGGCAAATTCACTGTCTAAAGAAATATCCTTGATGGTTTTTTTGTATCTCAATATTCTGTATACTTTGTATTTGATACCCGGTTTCGAAAGTAAAATATAAACTATATCTTTAGCGTTTTCTGGTTCTATAATATCCAAAATTTCAAATCCTTTAGCATATTTGTAAAATGGTATTCCATCATTCATTTCTAATTTTTCTATAATAGGTAAAACATCTTGTGGTTTTTGTATTTTCATAATAAGAAGTTCCCCTTTATTTAATATCTATTTTAATATCTTTATAAAAGGATATAATAATTATAAATTAAAAAGAAGGTAATAAAAACGATAATGAAGACAAAAATAGACAAAATTGTGTTTGGTGGAAAAGGATTATCAAAATTTGATGATAAAGTATGTTTTGTCCCTTATACTTTACCAGATGAAGTTGTTGAAATTAAAGTCGTAGAAGAGAAAAAGAATATATGTGAAGGTTTTCCAGTAGAAATTTTACATAAAAATCCCAACCGTGTAACTCCAGAGTGTAAATACTATATGGAATGTGGTGGTTGTGACTTCCAACATGCAACTTACAGCTATCAACTGGAGCTAAAAAAGCAAGTTTTAGAAGAAACATTTCAAAGAATTGGGAAATTATCAAAAACTGTTGATAAAGTAATTCCATCAAAGAGCAGTTTTTACTATAGAAACAGAGTTCAGCTCAAGGTAAAAAATGGTAATTTGGGTTTTTACAAGTTTAAATCTAATGAATTGGTAAGTATAGATGAGTGTAAGATAACTTCTCAAGAAATAAATTCTTTAATACCTATTTTAAAAAACATAGTTTCCCAATACCCTTTCATTACTGAAATTCATGTTTTTTATCCAGAAGGTAATAAACCTACTTTAAAGATATTTTTAGATAGATACGAAGAACCGGATTTAAGTAGTATAGACCATATTTTTAATGGAATTGGTTTGTATTGGCAAAACAAAAGGAAGAAAATTTTAGGTAAAAATTTCACATTTCAAAAAGTAAAAAACTTTAATTATAGAGTGAGCTTAGATTCATTTTTTCAGGTAAATAAATATCAACTTGAAAATATAGTAGAAGAAGTTTTAAATGAAATTGACCTTAATGTATCTGTGATAGGAGATATATTCTGTGGTGTAGGGCTTTTCACAATTCCACTTTCAAAAAAGGCAAAAAAAGTTTTTGGTGTAGAATCGAACAAATCTTCCGTAAAAGATGCCTTATATAATGCCAAAATAAATAATACTCCCCATATAAAGTTTTATGAAAAAGCAGCTGAAAAATCTTTAGATGTAATATTTGGATACAATCCTGAGATACTTATATTTGACCCTCCAAGAACAGGCATTCCAAAAAACATTTTGAGAGAACTTGGAAAAATAAAATCTTTGAAAAAAATAGTATATGTATCCTGTAATCCGTCTACAGCTGCAAGGGACATTAACATTATTTCCCAGAATTTCAAACTTGAAAAATTAAAACTAATTGATATGTTCCCTCAAACTCACCATATAGAAAGCATATCTGTATTAACAAGAATTTAAATTTTCTCTAACAGGTGAAAATCCCCATTCTCAAAACTATATATGCTGTTGCTTTTTTTATCGATAACGATAAGTCTAACCCATTCATTATTTATTAGATAATTTCCTAAATTAGATGCTTTTAACGCGTTTAAAACAAAGTCTAAAGGGGCTTCTAAAAATGTTATTAACCTAACAGGTTCATGATAAGGTTTGTTTTCTAAAAATACACTTTGTAAAGGAAGTCCTATTTTTAAGTCACTGTAATTTCCCGAAAAAACACCAATTTTAGCTACTACATTATGATAAACTTTCGAACCAGCTCCAAATTTGTTGTTATCAACTGTTGAAAAATAATGTTCCATATTTATCCAACTTCCTACAACTAAAGGCCCATTTAAAATGCTTGTTAATATGGATGCCTTTTCATCATCAACTTCCCAATCATAAGAAATTAAGAAAAACCTGTTATACAAAGATAAATGTTTAATAGTTTCTCTTTTCCCAATATATGTAGCCATGTTTTTAGAAAGTCCCCATTCTGGTCTAGGTTCTGACCAATCTATAGCCTTTATAAAGATATCTTCCTCTTTTTCTGTATAGGGAAGGGTTTTCATACGTTCCTGTCTAGCTCGTGAAGTTGCAAAATTAATATCTTCTTGAATTTGTTTAAATATCTCTTTTTCTTCTTCATTCAAAATCTCAGTATCATAAAAAGCTATTTCGTCGGTAGTTGTAATATGAATACCCGGGATAAATTTTACATCATCAGGAATATATATACCTTTTTCTTTCAATCTATTTCTAACGTCTTTTCTATTTCCTATCATACACATTATTTTTGCATTTGGAAAGCTACTATTTCCTCCACATGCTCCACAATCAAGGGCTGATTCAAAAGGATTATTATCGGATTTACTACCATGTCCAACTATGAGTATAAATTTAGGAAATTTATCAACCAGACCTATGGTTTTTAGGAAATTTTCTAAATATCTAACCTGTTCGTCTAAAGAAAATCCTACCTGTGACAGTTTTTGTTTTTGAAATTCATAATCCTCTTTTGTAATATTGTACTTAGTTTTTAGCAGCATTAATATCTCATTATTGATATCAATTCCAACTAACTTCTTACCAAAAACTAAATGTTCCCAGATTTCTTCAATTTCAAATTTTGTTAAATTTCTTTTTAAATAACGAGAGACTACTTCATTTATTATCTTAAAATGTAATTCTTTGGCAAAGAACTCTATTTCATCCTGAGATAACTTATCAATTAAGTAATCAGTTTTTGGTTTTTTAGGCTTAAATTTTTCATAAAATTTCTCTATTTGTTTTGGGAAAAATGTTTTTCCAAACAAGTTTATACCAAATATCCATCCAATAGCTTCAACAGTTATAAATGGAGTGTATGGATTATTTTTTAAATCATTTAAAACCTTTTTTAAAGTTTTAGTAAAACTCTTCTTTGTTTTATAATCTTCATAATTTTCTTGAGGTACTTCGAAAACTACATTTCTTGGTTTAACTATTGCTGGACATAGAAACTGCTCATGATTTTTATCAAACTCAATAAAAGCGACAGGAATACCTAAAAAACCAGCAATACCATAGCTTGTATATGAGCCAATTCTTTCAAAATATCTTCTTATAGCTTCCGAACGAACATCTATGCACATAACAAGAGAAGCTAAAGCTCGGTTTTCTATATTTTTTGTTTTGCTGGAAATTTCTCTTACATAAGTTTCTATATAACTATCCTCTAAGGATTTTAACCATATATATCCTTCTTCTTTTTTTAATAAATCTGTAAATTTGGCAAATTCTACTAAATCTCCTTTAAAAAATGGGAGTTCTTTCTTCGCCATTTGTATTTGAACTGCTTTTAATTTAATTTGCTCTTCAAAATATAGCTTTAAAACTTCTTCTGGTGAAAGGTTGTTTTCAAGTAAATCCACATATTTAGCAGGAAGTTTATTTTTGTACTCTAATATTTTAAGAAGAGTTTTTTCTTTGTTTTGTTGTATATAAGAGTTTAAATGTTCGAAATTGTTTAAATTTTCATTTTTTAAGTGTTTCCATTCATAATGTAATCTTATCGCAAGGTAATCTGTAATTGATGCAGGATACTCTTGCTGCCAATAATAATTCTCATCCCTTTCTCTATATTTGATAAATCCACCCCATCCACCCAGTTTCAGAATATGAGAAAGTAAATAATTTTCAATTTTGTCCTCAGGTATTTTTAAAGTCTGGAGTATATACTCTATATATTCCAAAGAAGTTCCTTTAAAATTAACACCTTCATAATATTTAAATGTGTTAAACATTCCAAGGTTACGTTGATACATGGACAAAGTAGTCTGTTCTTGGTCTAAAAAACGTGATACGTAGTCAATAACATCCTTTTCTATAATTTCTCCCTTATTCTTATCGAAAATTGCATCGATAAAATCATAAAGAGTAAAAAATTTAGCTTCATATTCAAGCAAACTTGTAGAATTTTTAAATGGGGAGTTTAATTTTATATATTTTAAAAGATGTTCACTAAGACAGATTTTACTTAAATACTTGTAAGATTTAAAACTTTCCCATCGTGGACTTATATCTATTAAGAATGTTCTACCTTCATTAAAGTAGTGGGAACAGTTGTTTTTCTCTAAAAGACTATATAAATTTTTTTCTAAAACGTGTTGTTTTATTTTTCCTTCCTGATATAAAGAAATATAATAATCAGGTTTCATATAAACATTAGACTCAAATACATCCTGTGCTTTTTCTAAAGCATCTTTAAACTTTAATTTTTCAAAACTTGATAGAGGATTATGATGTATAAATGTTGTAATAGGCCAGTACTTAGGTATAATATTTTTTACCCTTTCTATATCCTTTCGTACGTTCACTGAATAACCTCCTTTAAACCATAAAGACCTATGATAAGAAGTATCAAAATCAAAATAAAATGAGTAACTTTTTCTGAAGAATTTAAATCTACATAATAGATATTTTTATTAGGACTACCAAAAACAGTATTAGTTAATATTCTCATGGAAACAAGAAAATTTCCAATAAAAGAAACGATTATAGCTAAATACCATATGATATCCAGCTCACTTTTAATCATACTATTAAATAAAAATACTGCATTTGGAAACGGAGGATACAAGGCAAGGTTTATTAAATATACTCTCAGGAAGAATCCTGCAAATGGAGCTGCAATAGCTAAACCTCCAATACCTGCAAAATTTGCACTGCCATAGTTATTTTCATAATAATATGAAATAAGATAAAGGCCAGCCAATGTAAAAATCAAAGACAATGCAAAAAACACCGAATATTTAAGAGAAAACAAAAGATAAATAGGAGCATTTATAAAAATAAAATAATTTGCCAGTTTATATAAATTCTTAGTTTTTGATGCTTTTAAAACAGTAAACAAAGAAGTGATGATGGAAATAACTACACAAAAAACATTAGAAGCACAATTTATATCCCATAACAGCGATAAAAATAGCCCCAAAATCAATAGAAAAGAGGAAAAAATAACTGTGTATTTCTTTAATTTGTTCTCGATGAATAAATAATACGGAATACCCCCAAGTAATATTAAAAGAATAAGCTCCATCTTTTCTCCCATCTAAAATATTTTTTTAGAGATTTTTATAAAAAGCTCAGGAAAGTAAGCTTCTTTTGCCAAAAGTTTATAAAAAGTCCATTTAATTTTATTAGGTTTTTCTTCTGAGGTTACTTCAAACTCTGTAAAGTGCTGTTTATATACATAAATCCATCCAACTACCAGTATAAGTATTAAAAGTCCTATAGCAAATAGAACCGATAAATTTAAAGATGCAGCATGATAAAATAGGTGGCTGTGTTTGCCATACATAAATTCTTCTAATGTTTTACCAATAAACTCATACGATAGTACAATTAAAGTAAATGAAACTATTAATCCTATTATAATTTTAGGAGAATCTGTAATTGAAACCTTGAAAAAGGAAAAAAATAGTTGAGAACCTGTCAACCATCCAAATGCTAAAATTATTATAGCTGCATTAAAGTAGAAAAACTCTTTACTTATAAAAAGTTTTATACCTGCAAAAATCAAAACAGGTAAAACAGTGAATAAGGCAATAAGAAGAAAAATATTTTTGGTTTGTTTTATATGATGAACCTTTTCTTCCCAAAAAATTTCATAAGATAGCCTTTTAGGTATGTTAGGATCATGTCTTGCATAATGAATTAAACTACCAGATTCTAAAAAAAGAGATGCTTTAAATATTCCATGAACTATAAGGTGATAAACTGCAAGACTAAAAGCCCCAAGACCAATTTCCATTATCATATAGCCCATTTGTCCTACTGTAGAATATCCAAGAGAGCGTTTAATATCAGGTGTTGTAAGCATTATCATTGACGCAAAAATAGCTGTAAATAAACCAAAAGCAAAGGCTATATTTAAAACAGTTGGAGTTAATAAAAATAAGTATGCTAATTTATTTAAAACTATACCTCCAACATTAACCACTCCAGCATGCATTAAAGCAGAAACAGGAGTTGGTCCTTCTGAAGTATAAGGTAACCAAATATGAAAAGGTATAATTGCAGATTTGATAAAAGCAGCTATTAAAAATAGAAAGCCTATAATACTTATTACTAAATTCCCATTGCCTATAGTCTCTTTCTCAACAAGCCATGTATTGCTTAGTTCTGAAAGATAAAAAGTACCAAAAGTTTTATAGAGTAAAACAACAGCTAAAATAAACAAGAAATCAGCTATTTTATGCAGTAGGATAGTCCAATTTCCAAACCTAACAGCTGTTTTAGATTCAATATTAAAAGATACTAAGAAGTATAAAACGAGGCTCATTATTTGCCAAGCTATAACTAAAATAGCTAAATGATTACTCAAAATTAACAAATATATAGCTGAAAATATAAAATTTAGAAGTATAAAAAACCTCTTATATCCTTTTTCATCCCACATATATTTAGCAGAATATTTTTTTATGACCATACTGAGTATAGCAACGTAGGGAATCAAAATAGATGCTAATTTGCCAAAAGCTAACGTAGAATTAAATCCGTATATAACATTATCTTGACCTATTACCGAATAGGTACCAACTAAACCTAAAACGACAACAATAGCTGAAAAAAACATACTTATTCTTGGAATAGCTTCTTTGTTTCTTTCACTTATTATGCTAATAAGAATAGCTGCAAGGATAGGGATAAAAGGAATTATTAATATAAGTTTCTCCAAATTGAAAAAACCTCCAAAAATTCATAAAAAGAAACAAGATTTAATAATAATCAAACATCGTTATATTTTTATTAAAACACTGTTTTATTATAATGATTAATATCATACCTAATATTGAAGAAGATTAGTAGTGTAAAGTAATGAAAGGAGTTTAGTATTTAAATTTGGCTAACTTGAATATTGATTATTTTTATCTTAATATTAGGTTAGCAAATATTTATTAGCTTTAGAATGTAAAATTATTTATTTTAGGAGGAAACCATGGCAAAATTAGGACCTGCTCATTACTCTCCTTATCCGGTTGCAGTATATGAAGGAGTTTTAACTCCTCCAAAGGGAAAAGCCCTGCTGTTTAACGACATTGTCGATGAAGAAACTGCAATGAGAGAAGCAGCAAAAGCTATGCTAACGAGAGAAAATGCTACAATATTTCCTGGTCCACAGGTGTTATATGCGTGGAATGAAGAAGCACAGGAAAAAGCCAAACTAATAAAAGAACTGGCTGAAGTTTTAAACGCCAAAATTATTCCAATGTATGACTATAGACCAAAATATCCCAAAATAGACCCAGAAGTTGAAATAAACCCAAACCATCCGAACCTTACAATATGGCACAATAAAATTAAGGCATGTATTTTCATAGGTGTTCATTGTCATTACGCTAACGTTGCATTAAAAATTATAAGAAGTGAAACTGACTGTTTTACTATCGCAATGTGCAGTATGGCTGGACATGAAGATGCAATGATAACTCTAAGAGATCAGCACGTTGATGAGTTAAAAAAATTCATTGAAATAGCAAAAGAGGTAAAAAAAGAATTAGGTTTAGCTTAATTACTTAAAGGAGGTATTTATTATGAGTTCATTAGTAAATAAAGAAACAAAGGAGCAAAAAAATAGAGCTGGTCAAAGAATAGTTTCACCTGATTATTTACTATTTGAAGCTCCAAGAGAAAAACACTTTATGACAGGTTCAGAGGCAGTTAAAGAAGCTGTAAAAAGAGCAACTGTGGATGCATCTGTTTCCTATCCAATTACACCTCAGTCAGAAGCAGCACACTTAATAGGTGAACTCTGGGCAGAAGGATATGTAGGAGTTTATTTCAGAGGAGAAAACGAGTTTGGAGTTATGTCAGAAGTAGCTGGTTGTGCTCTGGCTGGAGCGAGAACGATTACAACAACTTCTGGACCCGGTACAATGAGAGCTATGGAAAACTTCCCAATGTGGTCAGGAACAAGAATTCCAGTTCAGCTTGTTTTAATGGCAAGAGGTATAAATGCTCCATTAACAATTCAACCTGACAACCTTGAAGTTTCTTTCCTATTAGATACAGGTTGTATGATATGGTATGCAGAAAACGTTCAAGAACTTTTTGATATGATTTTGGCTGGATTTGTAGTTGCAGAACAACCTGATGTACATGTTCCTGTAATTACAGCAGTTGATGGATTTTTTGTTTCACATACAAGAGAAGCCATTTACCTACCACCAGACGATATAGCACTTCCTCCATATGACCCATATAAAGCTCCAATGCCAGTAATTGATGCAGAAGTACCTCCAGGAAGATTTTTAAGAGACCCATTTGTTATGAAATCTAACTACATATCATATGCAACCCATGCAAGCTGGCAGTGGGAAGTAAGAGCTGCAATAGAAAGATCAAGACCTTACGCTAAGCATTATCTTAAAGGATTAATAGAAGAGTTTGGTGATAAAGATGCAGAAATAGTATTTGTTGCTGTTGGAACTGCTGCTGCTCAGGCAAAAGAAGCAGTTAGAATGTTAGAAGCAGAAGAAGGAATTAAAGCAAAAGTTGTAAAACTTAAAACAGTAAGACCATTCCCATACCAAGAATTAATAGAAGCAACTAAAAATGCTAAGTATATCTTTGTTCCTGAATTTAACGTAGTAGGATGGCTTGAAAGAGAAGTTAGAAAGGCTCTTTATAAAAAATCAGATGCAGAAATCATTGGAACACCAAGAGTTGCTGGTGGTATGACAATGCCTAAAGAAATAATAGTAAAAGAAGTTTTAGAAATCATTCCAGCAAGGAGGTAAATGAATTATGTCATTAAAAATATACCAATTAAATGAAGAGTTCAGAGATGTAGTTCCTCAAGAAATAGTTGCATTACAGGAAAATGCGACTTGGGGAAATCCAAAAAGAGGTGTTATGGATTTACCTGTTTCAAAAGAGCTATTAGAAGAGCACTCACTTTGTGCAGGTTGTCCTGAATCAGCAGCTTTAAGATACATTTTAGCTTCACTTCCAAACCCTGAAGATACTATTATCGTAAACTCAACAGGATGTTCATCTCTCATGTTCCCTCATATTGCACTGCATACAGTTCACTCATTATTTGGAAACCAAAACTCTGTAGCATCAGGTATAAAAAGAGTATTAGAGTGGAGATTTCCTGATAAAGTTAAAGATGTTGTAGTTTTAGCTGGAGACGGTGCAACAGTAGATATTGGATTAGATTACACTTTACAGTCATTCTTCAGACAGGAAAAAATAACTACAATCTGTTTTGATAACGAAGTTTATGCTAACACTGGTGGACAGGAGTCTGGTTTAACTCCTAAAGGAATGGTATTCAAAATGGCACCTAAAGGAAAACAGTTTGAAAAAGTGCCAATGTGGCAACTTGCTATAGATTCAGGTTGTCATTACGTTGCAAGATTAACAGTTTCTTCTCCAAAGAGAGTTGAAAAAGTGATAAAAGAGGCTATCTATGTAGCAAGGGAATTAGGTCCTACTTATATTCACCTTTATACTCCTTGTATCCTTGAAATAGGCCTTAACTCTGATGACGGTTTAGATGAAATGAGAGCAAGAGATAAAGAAAGATTTAAGTTCTTTGAATATAAAACTCCTGAAGCAGAAGAAGTTATTGCAAAATACAAAGAGGAGGGCTTACTATAATGCAAAGAGAATTAATTAGCATAAGAATGCCAGCCCTTGGTGGTCAAGGTGCTGTTACTGCAGCTCATATTATTGCTACAGCAGCGGATAACGAAGGTTATTATGCTATCTCTAACCCATTCTTCGGAGCTGAAAAAAGAATGGCACCTTCAGAAAGTTATGCGAGAATAGGAATTCATCCAATCTACGATAGAGGGGAAGTTGTTTACCCTGATATAATTATGGTTTTCCACCCACAGGTTATAACTATGGGTAAATCTTATACAATGCCTTTCTATTCAGGTATTAAGAAGAATGGACTTATATTAATCAACAGTGAAGAAGACCTTCTAACGACTGAAGATGCTCAGTTTTTAGATTCTTTAAATGTTAAAGTATTAACAAAAGATTTCACGAAATTTGCTATAGATATAGCAGGTACAGAGCTTGCTACAAACATGGCAATGCTTGGAGCTTTATTTGGAGCTATTGGAGTAGTTAGTAAAGAGTCTATCGAAGAAGGTATTAAAGCCAGATTCTTGAAAAAATACGTAGCTTCTGGTGGTACTGCAACTTTAGACTCTGCAATTGAAAGAAAATTCAAGAAAAAATTAGAGTTAATTGAAAAGAACTTGGCGACTGCTTCAGCTGCGTATGATCTGGCAAGGGAATGGGCAATTTCTCAAGGATTAGAACCGTTCTTACCTCCACCACCAGCAAAAGAACAAGTAGCTTAATATATAAAGAAATTTAACTTTAAAAAAATCTCCAGAGCCCCCTTAATTGGGGGCTTTTTTGTTTTTATAGACCTTTATAGTATAATAATTTTCATTATGAAAAGGAGGGTCTGTTTAATGTCTGAAAAGAAGATAAAACTTGCAATCGCCGGAGTTGGGAACTGTGCAAGTGCCTTAGTCCAAGGTATCCATTACTACAAGAAAAAACAGGATATAGAATCAAGTGGCCTTATGCATCTGGATGTAGGAGGCTATAAACCTTGGGATATAGAAATTGTTGCAGCATGGGACATTGATAAAAGAAAAGTAGGTAAAGATGTAGCTGATGCAATATTTGAAAAACCAAATTGTACTACTGTTTTTTATAATGAGGTACCAAAAACAGGAGCGATTGTAAGGAAAGGACCCGTTTTAGACGGTTACCCAAAACATATGGATGAATACCCAGAAGATATAAGATTTGTTGTGTCTGATGAACCAGAAGATGATTTAGACACTGTTGTTAAAGTGTTAAAGGAATCTGAAGCTGATATCTTGATTAATTATGTTCCTGTTGGAGCAGAAAAAGCAGCAAGATTTTATGCAGAAGCGTGTTTAAAGGCTGGTGTTTCCTTTGTTAATTGTATGCCTACTTTTATAGTTTCTGATGAAGAATGGGGCAAAAGATTTGAAGAAGCTGGAATTCCTGTAGTAGGAGACGATATAAAATCTCAGGTTGGGGCTACGATAACCCATAGAGTTTTAACACAACTGTTCCTTGATAGAGGAGTAAGACTTGACAGAACTTATCAATTAAATGTTGGTGGAAATACCGATTTTTTAAATATGTTGGAAAGAGCCAGATTA
This sequence comes from uncultured Aquificales bacterium, assembly GCA_964516095.1. Taxonomy (GTDB): domain Bacteria; phylum Aquificota; class Aquificia; order Aquificales; family Hydrogenothermaceae; genus Hydrogenothermus. Next base: position 15,322 of record CAZEYS010000002.1, on the reverse strand, counting down.
AAAACAAAGAAAATATCAAAAACTGAAGCTGTAACATCATTGCTTGGATATGATATAGGTTGGGGTAATGCTCATATTGGCCCAAGTGATTTTGTTCCGTGGTTAAAGGATAGAAAAGTTGCATTTATAAGGCTGGAAGGTAGATTGTTTGGAGATGTTCCAATGAACATAGAATTAAGACTTGAAGTGGAAGACTCTCCAAATAGTGCAGGTTCTGCAATTGATGCCATTAGATGTGCTAAAGTTGCAAGAGATAGAGGAATAGCAGGGCCATTGTATTCTATTTCTGCTTACACAATGAAACATCCACCTATCCAGTATCCTGATTGGAAAGCTAAAGAAATGGTTGAAGAGTTTATCCAAGGAAAAAGGGAGAGGTAACTTTTAACTCCTTTCCCTTACTTAATAATCCAATCAAATACTATTCCACTTACTATAGCCCCTAAAAACCATACACCTACATAAAAAATTACAAGCTTTTTAGGAAATAACTTAAATGTGGCTGATATAGTAGGAATATATATTCCTGCTGAAGATATCCAACTTAATCAGATTTCTCTTTTCCTTTTTCTAAAAAGAAATATAAAACAGGAACATAAACCAATGTCAAGAATGTACCAACTATAAGCCCACCGATAGCTACCACTGCAAGTGGAGCCAACCTTTCTAAACCTAAAGCCATACCAAAGGCAATTGGTAGCATTCCTACAGCTGTTCCAAAAGCAGTCATTAAAACTGGTCTTGTTCTTATTTTAATACTTTCTAAAATTGCCATTTTTAATGGTTTACCTTCATTTAGTGCCATTTTTATAAAGTCTACAAGTAAAATGGAATTTTTAGTTATTATACCTGCTAATAATACTATACCCATCATCCCAGGCATTGATTGATGATAGTTCGCAATTAGTATAGCCCATGCAGCTCCGATAACAGCCAGTGGTATAGCAAAAATAACGGCAAGTGGAGCTTTAAAAGAGCTAAATGCAGGTACCAGGGCAAAAAAGAGCAAAATAATTCCTATTAAAATAGCCTTTATCATCCTTTTCATACTATCCTGGAGCTGTTTTATATCTCCTTCGTGGGATAAAGTATAACCTGCCGGAAGTATGATATGTGATTGTTTTAGTGCTTTATCAAATGATTCAACAATATGCGAGATAGCTGCTTTTTCCCTAAAGCCAATTATATCAATAGTATACGCTAAATCCTGTCTGGTAATTAAGGATGGTTCTAAGATTTTTTTAATTTTTGATATTTCATTTAAAGGGATTTTTCCCTTATTGGTATCTATATAATATGTATTTAAATCTACCAAGCTGTTTCTATTTTCATATGGGTACACAACTCTTATCATAAGGCTTTCTTCATTAGGAACGTTCAGTAGTGAAACAAAACTTCCTTTTATTTTGGTAGCTATTTGAGATGCTACATCATAAGGCGTTAATCCGTATATCTGTACTTTCTTTTTATCTAATTTAAGGTCATAAACTACCTTATCAAAATCCCAGCTTTTAGATAAAGAAACAATGCCTTTTGTATTGTATGCAACGTCTAAAATTTTTGTTCCAAGTTTATCAAGTGTTTTTAAATCATCTCCGCTTATTCTTACATCTAAATTTCCTTTGATTGAAGATAAAGGTGTAGCCCCATAATCAAACACATGAACATATTTAATATTTGGAATTTGCCATATTTTTTTGCGTAATTCTTCTTCTATTTGCCAGATATTTTTCTTTCTATGAAATCTGTCAATGTAATGAATGGTTATACCTATAGTCTGAGATGATTTACCAGTTGAAACAGTTAATACTCCCGGTTCTGAACCAACACTTAAAGAAAACATTTTTACCATTTTATCGTTTTTTAGGATATTAGATATTTTTTCAGCAATTTTTTTGAGTTGATATATAGATAAGTTTGTGTCTGTTGTTATCTGAGCTTTAACTATTCCTGTGTCCATTGGAGGCATAATTTCTCTTCCAACTATAGGAATTATAACTTTCAGACTAACAACAAATAAGGCAATTATAAGAACAAATAAAGCTACAGCAATTATTTTCTTTTCTATTGCAGTTTTAACTATAGAGACATAAAAGTTTTTTATTGGTTCTACTATAAAATTGGATATTTTTAAAGCTATTTTTTCTATAAGGTTTTTTTCATTACCATGTCTTCTTAATAACACAGGTGCTATAACTGGTATGAAGAATATGGATACGAAATAAGATACTATAACGGCTATTATAAGTGTTTCTGCAAGGGGTCTAAATATTCTTTGGGGATAATCACCTACAAAAAGAAGGGGTAGTAAAACAACTGTCGTAGATATTGTTCCAGCCAATACAGGAAAGACTACTTCTTTAGTCCCATTTATAACTGCTTTCTTTGTTTCTTCTTTTAACTGATACAAATGTCTTTCTATATTTTCTAATACTACTATAGCATCATCTATAAGCATACCAAGGGCAAGAATTATTGCAGTTAAAGATACAATATGAAATTCTAAGCCTGCTAACCACATTATTCCAATGGTTATTGCATAAACAAAAGGTATTGATATACCAGCTATTATCATCTGTCTTATGTTCGCTAAAAACAGGAATATAACTGCAGTAGTCATAATTATTGCATCTCTGAGGGCTTCTAGCATGTTTAAATTACTTAACTTGATGAGGTTCTCTTGAGTATCTGATATTTCAAAGTTTAAATGTGGAAATTCTTGTTTTAGTTGTGGAATTAGTTGTTTTACTTTTTGTATAGTTTTTAATGTATCGCCGGTTTCCTGTCTTTGAATAGCAATTGCAATCCCTTCCTTTCCATTGCCTATATATAAAGACTTATTAGTGTAGTAGTCGTATTTAACATCGGCTATGTCGGATAGTTTTAAATTCTTTGTTATCTGTATGTTTTTAACTTGGTCAAGTGTGTATCCTTTATTTATAGATTTTATTAGCATTTCTTTGTTTTTGGATACTATAATGCCCATTGGTATGTTAATATTAGACTTTTGTATTTGCTTTAGTACCAGTTTTATAGGGATTGAATACTTTTGTAATTTATCTTTGTTAATTTTTATAATTACTTCCTTTTTATATCCACCAAAAATATCAACATTAGCAACTTCCTTTATTCTTAGAAGTTTATCTCTTATCTGATTTTCGGCAATTTGTCTAACATCAGCAAGGGAAATACTTTTATCTTTTGGGTAAACAGTTAAAACAATTACAGGCTTAGTTGCATCAGTTATTTTAAATATCTGCGGTTCCCGTATATTTTTAGGTAATTTAGACCTTATTTTATTGATTTCATTCTGGACATCTAAAACAGCCTGATTTATATCTTTTCCATAGTCAAACTCTGCTGTTATAACTGTGAATTCATTGTTTGATATGGAAGATACTGTCCTTACTTTGTCTATGGTATACAGTCTCCTTTCTATCGGAACGGCTATGTTCTCTGCTATATCTTTTGCTGAAGCACCTTTTTGAACTACCACCACAGATACAGCTGGTCTGTTGGCATCAGGGAACAATTTTTGTTTCATATTAAAAAAGCCTATAACTCCTAAAAAACTAAGGGCAAAGACTAAGGAAAGAATAAAATGAGGTCTTTTTAAGATATACTCTGTTAGATTGAAGTTCATTCTTCATTTCCTCTAATGATTATTTTACCTTTAGCTCCAAAAGATAAAAGTCTAAGTTTGCTTTCGTCTGCTACTACAACAGGTATTTTGTTTAATTTTTGTGAAATCACAACATATTTTTCGTTTTTTCCTACTACTTTTACAGGTATTTTTTTGAAAGCGTTATTCTGATACACAAGAATATAATCTCCATTTGATAAGCTAAATACAGCGTTTAAAGGCAAGATAGTTCCACTGACTTTATACTCTATGACAACTTTTTGATAGGAGTTTATAGGTATTGAAGCAGGTTTTTTATCCAATACAGTTCTAAGAATTTTTAGATTTTTATTTGAGTATGGATAGAAGCTTTCTATTTTTAAAGGCAGTCTTTGACTATTATAATTCAGGTAAACTAATGAATTTTTCTTAAAAGGAAAATCTTCAGGTAAACCTACTTTTATTTGATATTTGTTTCCTATTATTGATAGGATAGGCTTACCTAAAGATGCTACATTTCCTTCTCTTACAAATATATCTTTAACTGTTCCATCTTCTGCTGCTTTTATATTAAAGTACTTAAGTTCATTCTGGAGTGACACTAAATTTTCTTGAAGTTCTTTGATTTTATTTTTAGTTTGTAGGATTGAGGTCTGAATTTGATTTAAATTGGCCTGTGCTAATTTTAAGGAAGCAAGGCTTTTTTCCAGCATTTCTTTTGAAATAGCATCATTTTTATAAAGTTTTAAATTTCTTTTATATATATTTTCCTTTACTTGAACATCTGTCTTTACAGCATCTAACTTTTTTTCTAAAGAAGCTATTCTTGATTTGAGGTTCTCAATTTCTAAATTTACAGAATGGATTTTTGTTTTTATATTTGTACTGTCTAATTTTACTAATAACTGTCCTTTTTTAACTTTATCTGAAATTTTTACGTATATTTTTTCTACCAGTGCAGGTTTTTTTGCTACTATCAACTGTTCCTTTATAGGCTCCAAGTATCCTAAAAATTCATTTTTTTGTGTAATGCTTCCTTGTTTTGGATAAACAGCCTCAACAATGTAAACAGGTCTTTGGGGAGTTTTCTCTTTTGCCAGTTGCTCTTTTCTTGTCTTTATTAATTTTATTCCACCAACTATTAACATAATTATTATGAGTATGAAAATTAGTGTTTTAATTTTACTCATTTTTATACTCCTCTAATATAAACTTTATGTAGAAAATGGCTCTTTGTTTTTCGTAGAACCATCTATATACATTGCTTTCTGCCATGATTTTTTGTGTTTTTGCATATAAATAGTTATATAAGTCTGAAACTCCCTCTTGATACTTTATCTTTTCAATTTGTTCTATTTTTTGTGCAAATTTCAGCTGTTGTTGTGATGCTTCTAATTTACTTTCAGCTGTTTTTAGCCTAGAGAAGCCTTCTTGAAGTTGTTTTTTTATTTCCAGCAGTTTTATCTTTTTCTTTATATTTATTTTCGAGAGTTTTAATTTTTCTCTGAGATAGTTGGCTTTTCTTTTACCAAAATCAAACAAAGTAAAGTTAACTTTTATACCAATCTGCCATATGTCTTTGTAGGTATCCGCTCCCATATTCCTTTGGGCAGATACTATTAAATATATATCAGGCAAATATTCTCCTTTTGCTATTTTAACTTTTTTGGCCTGCTCTTTTTTTAGAAAATCTAACTTTTCTAGTTTTTTTAGATTATTTATAGAAACCCTTTTTACACTTTCAGGTTTAATGTCTTCTAAATTTGTTAAATCTAAATTTTCAACTCCGACTAACGTTTTTAGTGCGTACTTTAACGAATTTATGTTGTTCTGCAAACTGTGAATTTGGGATTTTGTGTTCTCTATTTCATAGTTTACTTTTAAAATATCTACTTTTGGTTTTTTTCCAAGTTTGACTGCCAGTTTTATATCATTCTTTAATTTATTAAGAGCTTTTAGATAAGAATTAAAAGCTACTTTTTGTCTCTGGAGTTCTAAAATTTTAGAGTATAGGTTTTTTATATTGAAGATAAGTTGATTTTTTGCAAGACTATAGTTAATGTTTGCTATTTTCTCATGCAATTTAGCTATTTCTACATTTTCTATATTTTTAAAACCAACAAATACTGGAACAGTATAATTTACGCCTAAAATAAACTGATTTTTTGCTCCTACCAGATTTTTAGGATTTATAGGTGGTGAAATTGGGTATAAAATTCTTTTATCTTCATATCTAAAATAAGAGCCAAATGCACTGATTTTTCCAAATCTTTTGGCAGAATTTACCTTTTCCTGGTACTTTGATATGTCAACGTCTACTTTCTTTTCTTTTAAATACGGGCTATTTTTAACTGCTAATTTTATGACGTGGTCCAACGAAATAGCAAACGAATAAGATACAATAAATAAAGTAAGTACAATAATCTTTTTCATCATTGTTACCTTAATATAATTATTCTGAAATTAAAATATATAAAAACTTTTATATAAATTAGATGAATAATTCTAAGACTTAAACTTTTACCTGTCAAGCTATTAAAATAGCACAGATAAATTTGACAGTATAATTGTTATAAATACTATAATTAGTATAAAAATTATTGTGGAGGATAAAGATGTTAAAGAAAATAACTGCTGTTATACTATCTCTATCGTTGACTTCTTACGCTGGGGGATATGTAAAGCTAAAAAAACCACCCAAATCTTTAGATAACTACTTTCCACCAAAAAGTGAAAAACCTATCTTTTTATACAACATGTACAATGCTTCCACTGCTTTTACAGGTGTTTTTGTTAATATAAAACAGGGCAATTGGGATAATGCTTTGAAATGGTCTCAGAAACTCAAAAGTTATTACTTTAAAATTGGGAAAATGGTACCTGAGTGGAATAAGTTTTTAAGAAAAGAAGAAATGGAAAAACTCATTGATGCTGTAAAAAACAAAGATATTTCAAAAGTCGAGTTTTATGCCAAAAAAATAGGTCAAAGCTGTGCTGGCTGTCATAAAAAGTATATGTTACCGGTAAAAATAAAATACCATTACCCTTCTTATCGTTTAATTTCTCTGGAGGATCCTGTTTCTGGAAATGAATACTCTATTGAAAAGTATATGAAAAAGCTATCTACAGATTACAAACTTATAAAAGTCTTTTTAGATGATGGGAAGTTCCCTTTAGCATTAAAGGCAGCAGATAATTTCAGAAAAAGATATAAAGGACTTACACAGATGTGCAGTGAATGTCACACTAATAAGGCAGTGGAGGATATCTACTTTAATAAACAATCAGATGCTTTGTTAGACAAACTTATAAAGTTTATACAAAACAAACAAACCCAGAAAACTTTAGAAACTGTTAACAGCTTGGGAGGAAACTGCTATAAATGCCACAATGTCCATGAAGTGCCGTATCTTTTAAAAGAAAAATTTGAAAAATAGAGTTTTTTTAAGCGCGCCCGGCAGGAGTCGAACCTGCAACCTCGTGATCCGTAGTCACGTGCTCTATCCAGTTGAGCTACGGGCGCAAATTTTTTAGATAGATATGGATTTTAGTTTTTCCTCTTGGTCTTTTAAAATCAGTTGCTCTATTATTTCGTCTAAATCTCCGTCTAAAATTTCATGTATTCTATGGGAAGTATAGCCTATTCTATGGTCGGTTACCCTGTTTTGAGGAAAGTTGTATGTTCTTATTTTTTCACTTCTATCACCTGTTCCGACCTGAGATTTTCTTTCTGATTTTATTTTGTCTTGTTGAATTCTGTCATAGTAATCTTTAAGTCTAGCTCTTAATATCTGCATTGCTTTTGCTCTATTTTGAAGCTGAGAACGTTCGTCTTGGCAGGATACCACAATACCAGTTGGTATGTGAGTTATTCTGACTGCGGAATCTGTTGTATTTACGTGCTGTCCCCCAGCTCCAGAAGCTCTCATAGTTTCTATTTTTAACTCATCTGGATTTATCTGTATATCCACTTCTTCAGCTTCCGGTAAAACTGCAACCGTTACAGTTGATGTATGAATTCTTCCTGAACTTTCTGTTTCGGGGACTCTTTGAACTCTATGAACACCGCTTTCATATTTTAGTTTAGAATATGCACCTTCTCCTTTTATAAGAGCTATAACCTCTTTTATTCCACCTCTTTCATTTTCGTGTAAGCTTAAAACTTCTACTTTCCAACCGTTTTTTTCTGCAAATCTCTGATACATTCTAAATAGTTCTGCTGCAAAAAGTGCAGCCTCATCTCCACCGGCACCCTGCCTTATCTCTAAGATTACGTTTTTACTATCATTTGGATCCTTAGGAATTAAAGCTACTTGTATATCTTTTTCTAATTGTTCTTTTTGAGCTTTTAAATTTTCAATTTCTTCTTCTGCCAGTTGTTTGAGTTCTTCTTCATTTGAGTGAAGAAGTTGTTTTGTTTCTTTTATGTCTTTTTCGATTTTATCGTACTTATCAAATAAACTGACAATATGAGCCAGGTGTTTATGTTCTTTAGCAATTTCCTGGAGTTTTTTAGGATTTTGCGCAACCTCAGGAGATGCCAGTTTTTCTTCTATTTCTTTAAGCTTATTTTTTAGCTCTTCTTTTTTACTTAAAAGCTTTTTGTTCATTTTTGCTGTTGTGCTTCACCTTGTATTTCTAAATATAGTGGTTTTACTTTTAACTTTCCAATATAAAATGGATGGCACTGGTTGCATACCTCTATATAAACAGTTCCACCTTTAGTAGATAAAAGCTCAAACTGGTTTCCACAACTACACACAAATTTAGTTGGTTCAATATTAGGATGGATGTCTTTCTTCAATTTTTTACCTCCAAAAATTTATAGAAATTTGTAAAGATTTCAATAGTGCCGAGGATAATATTATAAACCATAATTGATAGTTTTTAAAGAGATTATTGTAAAGAAAAAAAATGAAGGGAGGATGACGGGACTTGAACCCGCGACCCCGAGGGCCACAACCTCGTGCTCTACCAGCTGAGCTACACCCTCCACATTATCAGGGTAAATATTATATTTCAACGTATAGTATTTTGCAAGAACTGTTTTATCTTAGTTGCTAAAATTTTTAATTGTATGCATCTTCATATTATAATAATAGGTTAATAGAAATTTATTTATGAAGAGAGGTTAGCAGGTTGTTTGAAATTTTTGAAAGAGATTCTTGTGGTGTAGGTTTTATTGTAAATATAAAAGGAGAGAAATCCCATAAACTTGTCTCTGATGCTTTAACTGCACTGGCAAACTTGGATCATAGAGGAGCAGTTAGTGCAGATGGAAAAACTGGAGATGGAGCTGGGATTTTAACCCATATTCCTTATGAATTTTTTAAAAAAGAAATACCTGAGTTACCAGATAAAAAGAATTTAGCTGTTGGAGTATTCTTCATAAATCCTGAGAAAGAAGAAGAAATTAAAAGTAAAATCGAAAAAATAATTAATGAAGAATTTAAATTTATAAAATGGAGAAAAGTTCCAATAAACGAGGAGGAACTTGGTGAAATAGCAAGTAAAACTAAACCTGAAATATGGCAAGGTTTTATATCAAAAGAAGGTATAAATACAGATAACTTTGAGAAGGACTTATATCTTTTACGGAGAAAATTAGAGAAAACTTTTTCCGAAGATGATTTATATATACCAAGCCTCTCTTCTAAAACAATTGTTTACAAAGGGATGATAACTGCTCCAAGACTAAAATATTTTTATCCTGATTTACAGGACGAAACTTTTAAATCTGCACTTGCAATTTTTCATCAGAGATATTCAACAAATACATTCCCTGACTGGAAATTAGCCCAACCTTTTAGAATGCTAGCACATAATGGAGAAATCAACACTATATCTGCAAACAGGAACTGGTTAAACGGAAAAGCTGATGACGTAAGACAAGTATGGGGAGAAAAAGCAGAAATTTTGCTACCAATCGTTTCTTACAATGAAAGTGATTCAGCATCTTTAGACAAGGCTCTTGAATTTTTAGTTCATTCAGGTAAAGATCCGTTAAAAGCTATTAACGTGCTTGTACCAAGAGCTTATGAAAACGATGATAGGCTAACTCCTGAAGAAAAAGCATTTTATGAGTACTTCTCCTGTATATTTGAAGCGTGGGATGGTCCAGCAGCTTTAGCATTTACTGATGGAGATGTTGTAATAGGGAAATTAGATAGAAACGGCTTAAGACCTGCAAGATATGTTATAACTGATGATACAGTTATTCTGGCATCAGAAGTGGGAGTTGTTGACATACCTGAAGAGAAAATAATTTACAAAGGCCGACTTGGTCCTGGAGACAAAATAGCAATAGACACTAAAGAAGGTAAAATTTACACCTCTAAAGAAATAATAGACAAATTAATAGAAGGAAAAGAATATAAAAAATGGGTTGAGGAAAATCTAAAAACATTTGTACCTGTAAAAGAGACTCCTGATTTAGAGCCAAAAGATGTGGCAAAAGAAGCCATGATGTTTGGTTATGATAAGGATCATATAAACCTCTATATAAAAGAGATGCTTGAAAAAGCAAATGAACCTATATATTCTATGGGAAATGATACACCTATTTCTGTACTATCTAAAAGACCTAAATTGCTGTCTACATATTTTAAACAGAGATTTGCACAGGTAACAAATCCACCAATTGACCCGATAAGAGAAAAAAGTGTAATGTCTTTAAAAACATATGTAGGGAAAAAAGAAAATTTCCTGCTTGAAACCCCTAAACACGCGGATCAGCTTGTTTTTGATTCACCTATTATTTTTGATAATGAGTTAGAAGAGTTAAAAGGAATTTTTAAAGACAAAGTAGAAACTATTCCTGCTATTTTTGAACCGTATGATACAGCGTTAGAACCAAAATTAGAGGAAATATGTCAAAGGGTAGAAGAAGCTGTCGATAAAGGAAAGGAAATTATAGTTCTTAGTGATAGAGGGGTATCCATAGAGGGAGCTCCAATTCCTATGGGACTTGCTGTTGCTGCTGTAAACTCCTATATGTCAAGAAAAGGAAAAAGAAGTAAATTCAGTATAGTGGCTGATACAGCAGATGCAAGGGATACTCATAGTATAGCATTTTTAATAGGATACGGGGCAACGCTTGTAAATCCATACCTGACAGTACAGATAATAAGAAATTTAGTGGAAGAAGACCCTAAACTAGGACTAACTTTTGAAGAAGCCGTTCAACGATACAGAAAAGGTACAAATGAAGGGCTTTTAAAAATAATGTCTAAAATGGGTATTGCCACTATCAAGAGTTATAGAGGTTCTGGTTTATTTGAAGCCCTTGGATTATCTAAAGAAGTTATAGATAAATACTTCCCAGGTACTCCTTCTCAACTTGGAGGTATTGGTATAAGACAAATCGCTCAGGAAGTTATCCTCAAATACAATGATATATTCTTTAAAGAAAAAGTTAGCCTTGGTTATGAAGGTGAATACAGACATAGAAGAAATGGAGAGTTTCACTCATGGAATCCAAAAGCTTTAACTGCACTTCATAGAGCTGTAAGAGGAGAAAGCTGGGAAGAGTATAAAGTATTCTCTGAGTATGCATACCTTGATAAACCAGTTAATGTGAGAGATTTATTTGAAATATCAAGTGATAGACCTCCTATACCAATTGAGGAAGTAGAACCAGTAGAAGAGATAATGAAAAGATTTGTAGGAGCAGGAATGTCAATTGGCGCTTTAAGTAAAGAAGCCCATGAAACAATAGCAGAAGCCATGAACTCAATAGGTGCGAAATCAAACTCTGGAGAAGGTGGAGAAGACCCAGCAAGATATGGAACTATAAAGAATTCTAAAATCAAACAGGTTGCATCAGGTAGATTTGGTGTTACCCCTGAATATTTAAATAGTGCAGAAGAGATTGAAATAAAAATAGCTCAAGGTGCAAAACCAGGAGAAGGTGGACAACTTCCTGGTAAAAAGGTTGATGTTTATATAGCATTTTTAAGAAAAGCAAAACCTGGAACAACTTTAATATCACCTCCTCCTCACCACGATATCTACTCAATAGAAGATTTAGCACAGCTTATTTATGACCTGAAAATGATAAATCCCAAAGCTAAAGTAATAGTAAAGCTGGTTTCAGAAACAGGTATAGGTACTATAGCATCCGGTGTAGCAAAAGCCTTTGCAGATATTATTCATATATCTGGACACGACGGAGGAACTGGAGCATCTCCTTTAGTATCTATAAAACATGCAGGAACAGTCTGGGAACTTGGTTTATCTGAAGTTCAAAGGGTACTTATAGAAAATGACTTAAGAGGTAGAGTAAAACTCAGAGTTGATGGAGGAATAAAAACTGGAAGAGATGTAATTTTTGGAGCCTTACTTGGTGCTGAAGAGTTTGGATTTGGAACAGCTTTAATGATAGCAGAAGGATGTGTAATGGCACGTCAATGCCATTTAAACACTTGTCCTGTAGGTATAACAACCCAAGATCCAGTTCTAATTGAAAAATATAAAGGAAAACCTGAACATGTAATAAGATATTTAGAGTATCTTGCCCATGAAACAAGACAGTTTTTAGCCGATATGGGATATAAATCTTTAGATGAAATTATCGGAAGAACAGACCTTATTAAACCAAAGATACCAACTGACCATTACAAGGCTAAGTTTGTTGACCTTTCTTATATTTTAAAGGAACCTCCAAAGGATAGACCAATAAAATCTATTGTAGATAGGAACGATCCTCCATCAAAATCCTTTGATGATGAAATATTGAAAGATGCTCTTCCTGCTATCGAGAAAGATGAGGTATTCTCTGGATTTTATGTTATAAAGAACACCTATAGATCAGTAGGAACTAAAGTTGCCCATGAAATAGCAAAAAGATATGGAGATAAAGGTTTAAGAACTGGTAAAGTTGAACTAAACTTACATGGAACAGCAGGTCAGTCATTTGGAGCATTTTGCGTTAAAGGACTTGAGCTTATCTTAACAGGTCAGGCAAACGATTATGTAGGTAAAGGTATGGCTGGAGGTCTGATAGTGATAAAACCACCTAAAGACTTCAAAGGAAAAAGTTATGAGAACGTGATAATAGGAAATACTGTCCTATACGGAGCAACTGGAGGAATGCTATTTGCCTCAGGAATTGCAGGTGAGAGATTTGCTGTTAGAAATAGCGGTGCGACTGCAGTTGTAGAAGGAGTAGGTGAGCATGGATGCGAATATATGACAAACGGTAAAGTTCTAATTCTTGGTAAGACAGGCAAAAACTTTGGAGCAGCTATGACAGGTGGAGTAGCTTACGTTTATGATCCTGAAGGAGAAATGGAAAGTAATATCAATAAATCTTATGTTTTCATAGATGAGATAGACCAAGATGATAAAGACGAAATTAAAGAACTCTTAATTAAACATAAAGCTTACACTTCAAGTGAGAGAGCGTCTAAAATATTGGACGATTTTGATGAAGAAATAAATAATTTTGTAAAAATATCTCCAATATCTGTAAAAAAACCTAATATTGAAACAGATGAGGCTGAAGTTGATAAAAAATAACACAAAAAGTAATTTATTCTTCATCTTTTTATTTCTTTTTGTGGGAGTTTCAAAAGGTTTTGAACTCCCTTTTTTAAACAAGGAAAAAAATGCCATAAAATCAGATTTTGTAGAAGCTTTTGTAGTTAAGGTTATAGATGGGGATACAATCGTAGTAAAAATTCCCAAAACAACATTTAACGATAAAAAGTCTTTAAAGAATCTCAGATATACAGTAAGACTTATAGGGATAGATACTCCGGAAAGTAGAGTTAATAAAAGAGCTAAAATTCAAGAAAGGAAAACAGGCTTGCCAGTAAAAGAAATTGTTAAACTTGGACTACTGGCGAAAGAATTTACAAAGAGACTTTTGCCTAAAGGTAGAAAAGTTTATTTAGAATTCGATGTTCAACCTCAAGATAGATATGGCAGGCTTTTAGCATATGTGTGGTTAGAAAACGGCATAATGGTAAATAAAGAAATTATATGTGAAGGCTTTGCATTTCCACTTACAGTTCCTCCGAATGTGAAATATCAGAAGGAATTTTTAGAATGCTTTAGAAAAGCAAGAAAAGAAAACAAAGGACTTTGGAAAATATGGTAAGGATGAACAGAAACTGGCTATCTACAATTAAAACAGTTATTTCAATCATTATAGTAGTTTCTTTGATTAGGGTCTTTTTAGTACAGGCTTTCAATATTCCTTCAGGTTCAATGAAGCCAACTCTTTTAGTAGGAGATTTTATATTAGTTAACAAATTAGTTTATGGAGATTGGACTTTTGGTATACCTTTTACAAACATAGATTTTTATTCTTATAAAAATAGGCTTGTGAAACCTGACAGAGGAGATGTGATTGTTTTTAAGTATCCAGAAAATCCAAAAATAGATTTCATAAAAAGAATTATAGCTTTACCTGGAGATACAGTTGAAGTTAAAAATGATGTTGTTTACTTAAATGGAAAACCACTGCCTAAACAAAAAGATGGTATATATTCTGAGCATGGTGAGGATGTTCAAATATATAAAGAATGCACTATTAGAAAATACCATAATAATCAAAAATATTGTTATACAACTATGGAAATATACGAAAATGAAGGTAAAGATTTTGGTCCTGTAAAAGTTCCTGAAAATAGTTATTTTGTTATGGGGGATAATAGAGATAACAGTAGGGACAGCAGATTTTGGGGATTTGTACCTGATGATTATATAATAGGTAGAGCATTTATTATCTACTTTTCAATAGACCTTCAAACACCAAAAATCAGATTTGATAGAATAGGAAAAATAATCCAGTAGAGGTTACAGATGAAAATGATACTTATAAAAGGTGGTCATGTAGTAGATCCAGAAAATAATATTAATGCACAGCTTGATATCCTTATAGAAAAAGGAAAAATAAAAAAAATATCTCCTAATATCGAGCCTTTTGCTAACTGTGAAGTCATTAATGCTGATAATATGATAGTTTCACCATCTTTTTGTGATATACATGTTCATTTTAGAGATCCCGGTCAAACTTACAAAGAAGATATAAGAACTGGTTCTATGGCAGCTGTTGCTGGTGGTTATACAACTGTAGTTTGTATGCCTAATACAATACCTGCTATTGATGATCCATCTCTGGTTAGATATGTAATAGAAAAAGGAGAAGAAGTAGGCCTTTGTAGAGTTTTACCGGCTGCTGCAATAACTAAAGGTAGACAGGGTAAAGAACTTACTGAAATGTGGTTATTAAAAGATGCAGGAGCAGTCTATTTTACTGATGATGGTGCTCCTGTTATGGATGCATTTATTATGCGTAAGGCTATGGAGTATGCTGGTTCTATTGGTAGCTTTGTGGCTGACCACTGTGAGGATTTAAATTTATCAAATAATGGTGTTGCCCATGAGGGTGAGATTTCTGCTGCGTTAGGACTTCCTCCACTACCACCTGAAGCTGAAGACACAATGGTAGCAAGAGACTGTATTTTATCCTTAAGAACAGGAATGCCAGTTCATATTTGTCATATATCTTCCAAAGTTGCTGTAGAAACTGTTGCGTGGGCTAAAGCTTTAGGAGCTAAAGTAACTGCAGAAGTAACACCTCACCATTTATCTCTAACTGATGATGAGTGGCTGGATTTTGACTGTAAGGCAAAAGTGTCTCCTCCACTTAGAGAACATGAAGATTTAGAAGCTGTTAGATGGGCATTAGCT
>CAZEYS010000001.1:0-78279 GCA_964516095.1 uncultured Aquificales bacterium | reverse complement strand
CTGCCTTTATCTCTCTTCTAAAGAAGAAAGGATTAGGCAGTTACTTATTCCTAAATTTATATAAAAATTATTTTAATGCAAGATTTAAATCATTTAATTCTTCTTCTTTGAATTTTTTCATAGCTTTTATGGCTCTTTCAGCTTTTAAAACCTTTCTTTTTCTTTTATCTCTTACTTTTTTGGGAAGTTCAGGTAATAAGGCAAAGTTTGGATTCATTGGTTGAAGTTCGTCTTTATCAGATGTTATGTAGTTTATAAGACCGCCTAACATCGTTTCTCTTGGAGGAATTATTGGATTTAAACCTTTCATCATTCGTGCAACATTAATACCTGCTAAAATTCCTGTTGCAGCAGAAGCTGCATATCCCTCAACACCTGTTATTTGTCCTGCAAAAAGTATTTTAGGGTTATTTTTTAGTTGTAAAGTAGGTAGTAGAACTTTTTGAGATTGTATAAATGTATTTCTATGAATGGAACCTAATCTAACAAAAGTTGCATTTTTCAATGCCGGGATTAACCTAAATATTCTTTTTTGCTCAGGATATTTTAACTTTGTTTGAAAACCAACTAAGGATAGTAAAGTTCCTTCTTTATTTTCTTTTCGTAGCTGAACTACTGCATACGGTCTTTTTCCAGTACGTGGATCCACAAGACCAACTGGTTTCATTGGTCCATAAAGTAATGTTTCTTTTCCTCTTCTTGCTATTTCTTCTATAGGTAAACATCCTTCAAAATAAACTGCCCTTTCAAAATCTTTTAATGGAACCTGTTCTCCTTTTAAAAGTTCAGTGTAAAATTCTTCGTATTCTTCTTCGGTTAAAACACAGTTAAAATAATCTCCAGTTCCTTTTCCGTATCTATCTCCCCAAAAACCTTTAGAAAAGTCTACTGTTTCTGCATCCACAGTAGGAGCTATAGCATCATAAAAGTATAAGTATTCTTGACCTGTTAATTTTTGTATTTCTTTAGATAACTCTTCAGATGTGAGAGGACCTGTTGCAACTATAACATAATCGTAACTTTCAGGTATTTTAGTTATTTCTTTTCTGATAACATTTATATTTGGATGATTTTTAAGTATGGATGTTACTTCTTGGGAAAATTTTACTCTATCAACTGCTAAGGCTCCTCCAGCTGGTACTTTATGTTTTTCTGCAACTTTCAGCAAAAGAGAACCGAGAATTTTCATCTCTTCCTTTAAAAGTCCTGACCCTGTTCCTATTTCAAAACTTCCTAGAGAATTTGAACAAACAATTTCCGCAAAATAAGGAGTTTTATGGGCAGGAGTCGTTTTTTGAGGTCTCATTTCATATAAGTCTACATTAATTCCTTCTTCAGCTAACCTATAGGCAGCTTCACTACCAGCTAAACCTGCCCCAATTACTGCAACCTTTGCCATATTAACTTTTGAGAGCCTGCAATACTTTCTGGTCTAATTCTTCAGCTTTTTCTATGTTACCAGTATGTTTAAAAGGTATTTTTCCTGTAATAGTTGCCCCTGGGAATAAATTATCATTAATTTCAAGAATTTTTATCTCTATAACAGCTACAGGAAAAGATATACCTTCTATTTCTTCTTTTATAATTTTAGCTTCCCCGCTTATTGATAAAGCAGTATCTTCGTCAAAGACTTCTATCCCAACATATGGATTTTTTCTTATATTTTCAGTGGTTTTTGCATTTGTGCTTACGGCAATCCTAATAGTATTTTCATCTACAGCAGTAGCCCACGAGATAAAAGTTGTATAAGGTTTTTGACCATCACACGTAGCTACAACAACTGGTGTAAGGTCTTTCATTATTTCTAATACTTTTTTTCTTAAATCCACAGTAATATCCTCCAAAATACATTAAATCGTGTATTATTTAGATAAAGTAATCCCCTTTATTTTGGGTATAAATGGCTTATATCATAAAACTTTTTCTATTAACGTTAGAAGTTTACTTTTCTACAGGTTCAAGCTGCAGTTTTTCTATATTAACCTGTGCTGTGTCTACCGGAACAACTCCTCTTTCTGCTACTTTCTCATCAACTCTTTTAGGTTTTAATACTTTTAGTATGTATTCCATAGCTTTGAAAGTTTTTTCTTTTCCGCCACAGGTATAAACATCAACTGCAGCATAACCATGTTCTGGCCATGTGTGGATGGAGATGTGTGATTCTTCTAAGAGAATTACTCCAGTTGCTCCTTGAGGATAAAACTGATGAAAGTGAGATGATAGTTTTGATAGATTTGCATATTTGACGGCATTTTCTAAGAGTTCTTTTACATCTTCAACGTGGTCAATTTTAGAACCATCTACTCCGTAAAGGTCTGCTAAGATATGCAGTCCGAGGGTTTTTTCCATTTTCTATCCTCCTTAAAAATTTTTAGCTTTGTCCTTGGGCCATTATCAGTGCCCATGATAGAAAAAACCTCCTTTCAAAATTTTTAAACTTAAAATTTTTGTAAATGGAATAATTAATTATAATGAAAATTAAATTAAATTCAATGATTATGTTATGCAGTGATTTCTGTTCCAATACCCTGGGATGTAAAAATTTCCAGTAAAACTGCATGGGGTATCCTTCCATCTAAAATATGGGCTTTTTTTACGCCTTCTTCTATGGCCTTTATACAGGCTTTTATTTTAGGTATCATTCCGCCGGTAATAGTTCCATTTTCTATAAGTTTATGAGCTTCTGCTTTTTTTAGTGAGGATATAACTTTCCCTTCTTTATCTTTTAAACCTTCTATGTCTGTCAAGAATATTGCCTTTTCTGCTTTTAAAGCTCCTGCAATCGCTGCTGCAACAAAGTCAGCATTTATGTTGTAGGCATTTCCTTCAACATCAAATCCTATTGGGGCAATTACAGGTATATAGTTGTCTTGTTCTAAATGTTTGAGTATTTGAGTATCGATATATTCAACTTCTCCCACATGTCCTAAATCTAAGAGTTCTGTTGGTATAAATTCTCCAATTTCTTTAAAGTATTCTTCTATGTCTAGTTTTTTTGCTCTTATCAGTCCTCCGTCTTTCCCTGTTAATCCTACAGCTCTTACATGTCCACCAGCATATTTATTTATCAGCATCACAATATTTTTATTGACTAATCCTCCTAAAACCATTTCTACAACGTCCATTGTTTCTTTTGGTGTAACTCTTAGACCTCCGATAAATTTACTTTCCAAACCCATTTTCTTCAGGTATTCTCCTATTTGAGGTCCTCCACCATGTACTATAACTGGATTAATACCGATGTACTTTAGCATTAAAATATCCTGTGCAAAGGCTGTTTTGAGATCTGCTTTGGCCATAGCGTTTCCGCCATATTTTATAACAAATGTCTTCCCTTTAAATTTATTTATATAGGGAAGGGCTTCCATTAATATTTCAGCTTTTTCGAGGGCTTTTTCCATTTATTTCTCCTGTTGGTCTGTTATAAATTCTTTTAGAAATTCATAAACCTCTTTAGTGAGTTGCATATCAACCCAGTACTGTCCGTCTTCATGTTCTATATGAAGAAATTTACCTCCTCGCGCTTGACCTATTTTGAATTCTGTTAGACCTCGAGAGAAGTACCATTCTATATCTTCTGTTGGTGTTTTCATAAACAATGTAAATCCACCTTTCCTTTTGGCTATTTTATAGATTTGAACTGGGGCTTTGTTCACTATATCTTCATCTAACCACTCATCTGAAATTACATCAACAGCTACACCTTTAAGATTAACATCAAGCTCTTCCCAGCTCATGTATTCCTCCGTTATATATTTTTAATCTCATTAATCAGTGCATCTACCATCTCTTCTTCAGATACTCTTTTTATAGGTTGTCCTTTCTTAAACAAAATTGCTGACTTATTCCCACATGCTAATCCGATATCAGCTTCTTTTGCTTCTCCTATTGCATTTACAACACATCCCATAATAGCAACTTTAAGGGGTTTGTCTATATTTTTTAGTTTTTCTTCAACTTTAGAAACTATTTCTGGCAGGTTTACTTCAATTCGACCACAGGTCGGACAGGATATTACTTCAATACCTTTTTTTCTTAAACCTAAGGCTTTTAGTATCTCATAAGCAACTTTTACCTCTTCTTCTGGATCTGCTGTTAATGATACTCTTACAGTGTCTCCTATTCCCATATAAAGAAGTATTCCTATTCCTACTGCAGATTTTATAGAACCTCTTTGTAGGGGTCCTGCCTCAGTTATGCCTATATGTAATGGTATATCTGTTTTTTCTGCAAAAATCTGATTTGCATGGATGTTTTGCAATACATCAGAACCTTTTATTGAAACTTTAAAATTTGTAAAACCAACACTTTCAAAAAATTCTGACCAGTAAAGGGCACTTTCTGCAAGAGCAGGTCCTGAAGGAAATCCATATTTCTCCAGCAACCTTTTTTCAAGTGAACCAGAATTAACACCAAGTCTAACAGCAATATTTTTCTTCTTGCATTCTTGAAGTATTTCTTTGATTTTTCCTTTATCATTTATATTTCCGGGGTTCAACCTTATGCCGTGTATTCCACTATCAAGGGCTAAAAATGCAATTCTTGGAGAAAAATGTATATCTGCTATAACAGGTATAGGAGATTTTTTTACTATTTCAGCAAGAGCTTTGGCGTCTTCTTCTGTTGGAGCAGCTACCCTTATAATTTCACATCCAGCATCTGAAAGCCTATGTATCTGAGATAATGTTTCTTCTACATTCCTGGTTTTTGTATCTGTCATTGATTGGACTACAATAGGGGCATCGTCTCCAATCTTAACGTTGCCTATATAAACAGGTCGTGTTTTTCTTCTTTCTATCATTTTAGTAATTTATGGGTATTTTAAGTATTTGATTAATTTTAATATTATAACCTTTTAAATTATTTACCTTTATTATATCTTCAAGATTAATGCCAAACTTTTTGGAAATACTGTACAAGGTATCTCCTTTTTTGACTTTATAATACATATACTGCAGAGAAACTTTTTTTACTTTATTTGGCTGCAGCGGAATATTTAAAAATACTCCCTTATAAGCGATTTTTCTTTTTAAATGAGCGTTAAATAAATTAAGAAGGTTGTAATCAATATCATAAATTTGGGCAAATTTCTTTAAAGAAAAAGTTGTCTTGGCTTTTTTTCTTATTATAAAAAGTGGACGCTGAGGAACATATATGCCGTATTTTTGTGGGTTTTTAGCTATTAATAATGCTGCATAAAACCTGGGTACATACTCTTTTGTTTGCCGTGGAAGTCTATGTTTTATGTGCCAGAAATTCTGTCTTCCTCGTAGTTTTCTTTTAATACACCCTTCTCCACAGTTATATGCTGCTAATACCAGATCCCATCTATGAAATATTGAGTAAAGATATCTAAAATACTTAGCAGCTGCTATGGTGGATTTATATGGGTCTTTTCTTTCATCTATTTTGTAATTTATTTTTAAACCAAATCTTCTCGCCGTTACAGGTAAAAATTGCCATAAACCTGCAGCACCTGATGATGATACAGCATAAGGATTAAATTTACTTTCTATTAGAGGCAAATAAGATAAATCCTCTGGAATACCATACTTTTTAAAAATTCTTTTTATAGTAGGTAAAAATTTCTGGGCGTTGTACAGACCTTCTTTAATGAATTTTTTATCTTTATGGGTATAGTAATTTAAGTACTTTCTTATTTCCCATCTGTTTGGAATTTTAATACCGGTTTTTTTGTACTCTTGCTGAAGGTATATTTCTTCATCGTAATCTACATAGTTATAGTTAATCTTGCTAGATTTTGAACTGCATGAAATAAAAAAAAGAGCTGAAGTTAGTATGACTGCTAAGCCCCAGCTCTTTTTCATTTTTTTGCCTTTATACTAACTCTTTAGAAAAAACGGAAACTTTTTTATGTTCCTTTACATTATTATTTTCATCCATATAAACAAGATTAATCTTAAAGTCGTTCAGCTCCTCGTCTGTAAGATTTACATAGGATGCAATAATAATTATATCACCTTTATGTCCAAGTCTTGCTGCTGCACCATTTAAAATACACTGTCCACTATACCTTTCTCCAGGTATTACATAAGTAGAAAATCGTTGACCATTATTTACGTTATAAACTTCTATTTTTTCAAAGGGTACAAGATTGGCCCTTTCCATTAAGTCTTCATCTAAAGTTAAACTTCCTTCATAGTTTAGGTCAGCACCTGTTATTTTAATTCTGTGGATTTTAGATTTAAGAACTGTTCTTTCCATTTATACATTCCTCTCTATGATGTATTCTGCTAATTTTCTTAATTCTTCATTATAAATATTTTTTGGAAAGTAGTCTAAATTTTCTATGGCCTTTCTCACATATTTTTTAGCCTTTTCAAAAGAAATTTCATGGCCTTTATAGGTTAGAACTATTTCTTTTGCTTTTAAAATATCTTCTTTAGAAGGTTCAATGGTTTTTATAAGAGTTTTAAAAAATTCCTTTTCTTCTTCTTTTAACAAATCTCTAACAGCAATGAGGGGGTAAGTAACCTTTCCTTCTCTTAAATCATTGCATACTGGTTTACCAAGCTTTTCTTCTGAAGAAGTGTAGTCAAGTAAATCATCGATAATTTGGAAGGCTCTGCCAATATTGATACCATATTCATAGGCCTGTTTTAGCTGTGTTTCATCTGCATTTGCATAATTGGCACCTACAAAACTGCATGCTGCGAATAAAACAGCTGTTTTTCCGTCTATTATTTTGAAATATTCTTCTTCTTTCATGTCAAAGTCAGCTATTTTCTTTAGTTCTAATAATTGACCTTCTGCCATTTTTTTGACTGCATCACTAACTACTTTTATCATTTCAATATTTCCATACTTCGAAAAGAGGTAAAGAGCGTTTGCGTACATGTAGTCTCCAGTAAGAACTACAGTGTCGTTGCCAAAAACTTTATTTGCCGAAGGTTTACCTCTTCGTTTATTTGCTTTGTCTACTACATCATCATGAAGAAGAGATGCTGTGTGAATATATTCAAGCCCTACGGCAAGGGGAATGAGATTATCTAAAGATGTACTGTTAAGCATTTTAGCAAATGCAAGAACAAGAACAGGCCGTAAATTCTTTCCACCACTTTCCAGTATATAATTTCCAATTCGAAGTATTAATTCTACTTCTGAATCCATAAACTTCGTTAAGTTTTCTTTTACCAAGCTTCTAAGTTCTGTTTTTAGTTTCTCCATCCTTCTCCTTTTTTATGCGCCCGGCAGGATTTGAACCTGCGACCCTCGGCCCCGGAAACCGATGCTCTATCCAGACTGAGCTACGGGCGCTTTAATAAGACTTCTTAATCTTCTCATATTTATAATATCCCAGTTATCTTTTTTTGGGGTTTCCAATATAAAAGGCAATTTAGAAAAATATACATCGTTCAAGAAAAGTTCAAATCCTTTAAGTCCAATACTTCCTTCTCCTATATGTTCATGCCTATCTTTTTTTGAATTGAACTCTGTCTTAGAGTCGTTACAATGAATTACTTTCACTTTTTCTATTCCAATGAGATTTTCTAACTGCTCTTTATAGTTATTAAAACCTTCCCTCTCATTTATTTTATAACCGGCAGAGTATAAATGGCAGGTATCTATACATACACCGATTTTTTCAGATTTAAAAGGTTCAATGAGTTTTTTTATTTCTTCAGTGGTTTTTCCTATTTCTCCTTTTTGACCAGCAAGGGTTTCTACTAAGAAATAAGTATTTTTTAACTGCACTTTGTTAAAGATTTCATCCATGGCTTTTAGAATATTATTTATAGCTTGTTCTTCCTTTTGCCCTTTTGCTTTTCCTGCATGTATTACATAGTAATTGATTTCTAATTCCTCGCAAAGACGTAATTCCTGCAATACACCATTTATAGATTTTTCTCTGAGACCTTCATCATTTGATGCCAGATTAAATAAATAGGAAGCATGAACAACTACTGGATATACATTTGAAATGTTCTTTTTTTGTAAAAACATTTCTTTTTCTTTGTCTTCTCTGTTTTTCCATGTCCAGCTACGTGGAGACCTTAGAAAGAATTGGATAGTATCTGCTTTTACTTCTAATGCTCTATCAAATACTAAATCTAAACTTCCAGCAGATGATACGTGTGTTCCTATTCTTACCATAATTGTATTCTATGTTTCCCTGTTATGTATGGATTGTTTTCTTTTTCATGTCCAATGGTTGTATTTGGGCCATGTCCACATATGACTTCAGTTTCCTCTGGAAGCTGCATTAGTTTTTTTAAACTTTCCATAAGCTGGTTGGCATCTCCACCTGGTAAATCTGTTCTCCCAACACTTTCTCTGAATAGAGTATCTCCAGCAATTAAGAGCTTTAAATTAGGCTCGAAAAAACATACTCCTCCTGGTGTGTGGCCAGGTGTTTCTATAACATTAAAATTTAAGTTTCCCAGTTTTATAGTATCTCCTTCTTTTAAATCAAAATCAGGAGATGGGCATGGATAAGCTCCTATATATTTACCAAATGACGGCCACAGTTCATTATTTGTTAAAAATATGTCCTTTCTATTCAAGTAAAAAGGAACATCGTACTTTTCTCTAAAGTACCCTACCTGACCTACATGGTCAATATGTCCGTGTGTGTTTATAATAGCTTTCAGATTATAGCCTTCTATATGCTTTTCTATCTTTTCACCTTCTGCTCCAGGGTCTACTAATAGAGCTTCTTTAGAATCTTCATCAGTTATTATTATCGTATTTTCTTGTATCGGTCCAACTGCTAATACTTTTATCATTTGTTCCCTTTTATATATTTTTCATCTACCAGTGTAGTTGTATAACTTCCATCTAAAAATGATTCATCTTCTAAAATTTTCAAGTGAAAATCTTTAGTGGTTTTTACACCTTCTATAATAAATTCCTGTAATGCTCTCTTTCCTCGTGTTATTGCTTCTTCTCGTGTTTTTCCATAAACTATAATTTTACCTATTAAAGAGTCGTAATATGGTGGGATTTTATATCCACTATATATATGAGTGTCTACTCTAACTCCATAACCTCCTGGAAAGTAAAGTTTTTCAATTTCTCCAACATTTGGTGTAAAATCTTCAGGGTCTTCTGCATTTATTCTAAATTCTATTGCATGGTAAAGTTGTTTTATATCTTCTTGTTTTATATCTAATTTTTGTCCATCAGCTATTCTTAACTGCCATGCGACTATATCAATACCTGTTGAAACCTCTGTTACTGGATGTTCAACTTGAATTCTACCATTCATTTCGATGAAATAAAAGTTCATATTTTTGTCTACTATAAATTCTACTGTACCTGCACCAACAAAATTTACTTCCTTAGCAAATCTGACAGCAGCTTCACCCATTTCTTTTCTAACTTCATCATTTATGAACACCGAAGGTGATTCTTCCAATAATTTTTGGTGTCTTCTCTGGATTGAACATTCCCTTTCCCCTAAATAGACAACATTTCCGTATTCATCAGCAAGTATCTGGATTTCAATATGTTTAGGGGATAGTATTAATTTTTCTATATAGACAGTAGAATCTCCAAAATTGGCTTGGGCTTCCCTTTGGGCTACTGGCAGCAGTCTGGTAAGTTCTTGTTCGTTATGAGCTATCCTCATTCCTCTTCCACCACCACCAGAAGCAGCTTTAATTAATACTGGATATCCTATTTTTTTAGCATATGTCAATGCATCTTCTATAGTATCTACAGGAGGACTTCCAGGTATAACCGGAACATTTGCCCTTTGTGCTGCCTGACGGGCTTTTGCTTTATCTCCTACTAACCTTAATGTATCTGAAGAAGGACCAATAAATTTAATATTACTTTTTTCACAGATTTCAGCGAAATTAGGATTTTCAGCTAAAAAACCATAACCAGGATAAACTGCATCACTCCCTGAAATCTCTATTGCTGAAAGTATAGCTGGAATGTTTATATAACTTTTGTTAACAGGAGCTTCTCCAATACAGATAGATATATCAGCTATATCTTTATGGATAGAGTTTTTATCAGCTGTAGAGTATATGGCAACAGATTCTCCTTCTAATTCTCGAATGCTTCTTATTGCCCTTACAGCTATTTCTCCTCTATTTGCAACAAGTATCCTTTTTATATTTCTTAGCAATTTACTTTCCTTTTCTAAAGAATTACTTGAATTTACAAAAATAAATTATATAATAAAAACTAAAAACGATTTAGCTATGGTAAAAAACAAGAGAAAAAATCCACTTTTAAGGCTCTTAGTAGATTATGGAGCTGTTGACGTTCATGCCGTTCGAGGCAATCCAGAAGTTAATGAAAAAGACCTTACTACTCTACTTGTTAACCTAATAAAACGAAAAAAGGCAAATCCACAGAAAATAAAGGAATTTTTCATAAAAAACTTTAACTTAAAGCCTTTTTCTCTAGATAGTATTGATTCTATACCTGCCAAAGATATTGCAAAATTATTCTCTCTAAGCTACTTAAAAAAGAAAATGTTTGTCCCTGTTAATGCAGATCTTAATAATCTTAATGTTGTACTTTTTAATCCTACAGATAAAGAGATTTTCCAGTACTTAAAATTTGTTGGCGCAAAAAAAATGAACTTTTTTGTAGGTTCCTATGAAGAAATAGAGAAACTAATAAATGAAATAACCCCAGCTTTTTCAGCGGAAGCTATTTTTGAAGACATAGAGATAACCTCTAATGTAGAAGAAGAAATAGTTAAAGATGAGGAAATTGAAAAAGAAGATGAAATTTTACAAGAAGCAGAAGAAGCTCCTATTGTGAAAGCATCTCGGGCATTTATTGTTAATGCTGTTAGAATGGGAGCTTCTGATATTCATATTGAACCGTTTGAAAAAGAAGTAAGAGTTAGATATCGTATAGACGGTATTTTAAGGACTGTTCAAAAACTACCTGTTTCTATAAAAGATGCACTTGTAGCCAGATACAAAATCATGGCAAATCTTGATATATCAGAAAAAAGATTACCTCAAGATGGGAGAATAAGAATAAAAATAGATAACAAACCTATAGATTTAAGGGTCTCAACTATACCAACTGTATATGGTGAAAAAGTCGTAATGAGAATTCAGGATGCTGAAAGCTTCTTAAATTTAAAACTTGAAGATCTTGGATTTGAAGAAGACGACTTAAAAGTCTTTAGAGAAGCCATATATAGTCCATGGGGAATGATACTTGTAACAGGACCTACAGGGTCAGGTAAAACAACAACTCTTTATACTGCGTTGATGGAAAGGAACACGGAAGATGTTAATATATCGACTGCTGAAGACCCTGTAGAAGTTTCAATTAAAGGAATAAATCAAGTTCAAATAAAAGAAAAAATAGGTTTAACTTTTGCCGAAGCGTTAAGAGCATTTTTAAGACAAGATCCAGATATTATACTAGTTGGAGAGATTAGAGACCAGGAAACTGCTGAGATTGCTGTGAAAGCTGCTTTAACAGGGCATTTAGTATTTTCAACACTCCATACAAATGATGCTCCTTCATCTATCACAAGACTGGTGGATATTGGAGTTGATCCATTTTTAGTTGCAACAGCAGTAAATCTTATTGTTGCCCAAAGATTAGTTCGTAAACTTTGCCCTAAATGCAAACAACCAGCACCTTTTCCACCAGAATACTGGAAAGGGTTCGGTTTTTCAGATGAAGACATAAAAGAAGGTCAATTTTTTATACATAAGAAAGATGGATGTGAGTACTGTAATGGAACCGGCTATAAAGGCAGAACTGCTGTTCATGAAATTTTAAAATTAGACGAAGATATAAGAAAAGCCCTAATTGAAGGAAAAGCAGCAGATGAGATAAAAAATATAGCTTTAAAAAAAGGAATGAAAACTCTGTATAAGGATGGATTAATAAAGGTAAAAAAAGGTATTACTGATATTGCAGAAGTAGAAAGAGTATTAATGAAATAAACAGGGGTAAGTATTTATGGAGAATAAAGATTTAACTTTAGATGTGATTGCCCAAGAGGCTGTAAAAACAAATGCTTCAGATATTCATATAGTTGCTGGGGCGCCACCAGCCTTAAGGATAGATGGAAAAATAGTTTACCTTACCCAGTACCCAGTTTTACTTCCAAAAGATACCCAATCCCTAATCTACTCTATAATGAGTGAAAAGCAAAGAAGGGTATATGAGGAACAACATGAAGTGGATTTCTCAATAGGTATGAGAAATATAGGTAGATTTAGAGTTAACGTCTACAGACAGAGAGGAACAGTCGCAGCTGCATTGAGAAGATTACCCTATGAAATAAAACCTATGGAAGAGCTGGGCCTTATTCCTTCAGTTAAAGAATTATGTCATAAAAGTATGGGACTGGTTCTTGTAACAGGGCCTACAGGTTCTGGTAAAACTACTACTTTAGCATCTATGATAGATTATATAGATTCAAATTTTGAATATCATATCATAACTATAGAAGATCCAATTGAATATCTATTCCCACATAAAAAGTCTGTTGTATCACAAAGAGAAGTTGGTAACGATACAAATGGGTTCTCAATAGCTCTAAAATATGCATTAAGAGAAGACCCAGATGTAATTTTAGTAGGGGAAATGAGAGACCTTGAAACAATAAGAGCAGCATTAACTGCAGCTGAAACAGGACACCTGGTATTTGGAACTTTACATACAAATACGGCAATTCAAACTATAAATCGTATAGTTAACGTTTTCCCTGAGCATGAACAAGACCAGATAAGAACTGAGCTCAGTTTTGTTTTGCAGGGTGTAATATCACAGAGATTAGTACCTAAAGTTGGTGGAGGTAGAGTTCTAATCCATGAAGTTCTCATACCAAATACAGCAATAAGAAATTTAATAAGAGAAAACAAAATCCACCAAATTTATGGTTTAATGCAAGCAGGACAGGCTGAATCTGGTATGCAGACCATGAATCAGTCTATTTTGAAAGCTTTAAAAGAAGGATTAATAACTTTAGAAGATGCTTTAAAAATATCTCCCGACCCTCAAGAATTAAGACGGATGTTAGGTATGAGAGGTATATAAAATGCCAAAATTCCACTACAAAGCAAGAGATAGTTATGGGGTTTTAAAAATTGGTTTAATAGATGCTCAGTCACCGGCTGAAGCTGAAGATAAACTAAAAGCACAAGGCCTAAAAGAAATTGTTGTAAAACTTTTAGACTTTAAAGAAGAGGAGAAAAAGAAAAAGAATAGCTTTTCTCTTTTTGGAGGAAAAGTAAAGGAAAAGGACCTTGCTTTATTTACACGACAACTTGGTGTAATGATAGCAGCAGGTGTGGGCATTGCAGAAGCCCTCGAAATCATAGCAGAGCAAACTCCAAATCCAACCCTTGCTAAGGCTTTGTATGCAGTAAGAGATGATGTGTTAAGTGGGATGTCTTTGGCTAAAGCTATGGCCAAACATCCAAAAGTATTTCCTGAATTTTTAGTAAATCTAATTGAAGCTGCTGAAGAATCAGGTAATCTGGATATAATACTTCAACGAGCATCCAAATACTATGAAAAGATTGCAGCCATTAAAAGAAAAATCATCAGTGCTTCCTGGTATCCAACAGCAGTACTTGTTATTGCAACTTTAATAGTTATAGGAATACTCACATTTATAGTTCCCACATTCGCCAAATTATACGAAGGAATGGGTGCTCATCTTCCAGTTTTAACTCAGCTTTTAATTAATATGAGTAACAGCCTTAAGGAAAACATATTATATATAGTGATTTTTACATTTGCTTTTGTGGGACTAAACTCTTACTTTTATAAAACTAAAATTGGAAAGAAAATATACCATCGTATAATGTTAAAAATACCTCTTTTAGGAAATATATTTCTCAAAGGAGCGATAGCTAAATTTTCAAGAACATTTGCTACCCTGATTTCTGGAGGGGTACCTATAATTAGGGCTTTAGAAATAGCTTCTAAAACAACTGGTAATGTTATCATTGAAGAAGCCATATTAAAAACAAGGGATGCTGTTGAACAGGGTAGGCCTTTATGGTCTTCCCTTGATAAAAAGTTATTTCCTCCTATCTTCATTTCTATGCTTAAGGTAGGTGAAGAGACAGGTAGAATAGATGATATGTTGGATACAATTGCAGAGTTCTTTGAAGATGAAGTTGATAGAGCAGTTGATGGTTTACTATCTACAATTGAACCATTACTGATGGTATTTATAGGTGGAATAGTTGGTTTCATAATTATAGCTCTTTATCTACCAATATTCAAAATGGGAGATCTGATTGCTAAATAAATGAGGATTGTAGTTGGGATGAGTGGAGGAGTAGACAGTTCTGTGGCTGCTCTGCTCCTCAAAGAAAAAGGATATGACGTAATAGGAGTAACGTTAAAACTATCTTCTCCACAATCTTGTTCTGAGAATATTCAGGTTTGCTGTTCACCACAAGATATAAAAGATGCTAAAAAGGTAGCTAATTTTTTAGGTATAGAGCATTACACTTTAGACTGGGAAAAAGAGTTCAAAGGAAAAGTTATAGATTATTTTATAAATGAACTTAAAACTGGGAAAACGCCTAATCCATGTAGTATCTGTAATAGAGAAGTAAAAACAGGAAAATTATACAAATACGCAAAAGCCATTTTTAATGCTGATTATATGGCTACAGGACATTATATAAAAACTGTAGATATTGATGGCTATAAACTTTTAAAAAAAGCCACAGATACAAAAAAAGACCAATCATATTTCATGGCATTGGTAGAAAGAGACGTAATAAATGGGCTTATATTTCCTCTACAAGATTTAACAAAAGATGAAGTTCGTAAAATAGCAGAAAAATATGGGCTTCCAGTAGCCAAAAAAAAGGAGAGTTTTGAAATTTGTTTCACAGCAGGTAGAACGCCTGCCGAGTACATAGAAGAAACTAATGCTTTTGACATAGAAGAAGGAGACATTATACATATAACAGGTAAAAAATTAGGAAAGCATAAAGGACTTGTTCATTATACCATTGGACAGAGAAAAGGTCTTGGGATAAGATGGCACAAACCTTTATACGTTATAGACAAAATACCAGAAAAAAATATTCTAATAGTCGGAGAAGACAAATTTCTCCTGCAAGACACGGTAAAGGTTTCGAATTTTAACTTTCATCTACCTATAGAAAAATGGAACGGTTCTTTAAAGATACAAGGAAGATACAGACAAACTCCCATTGATGTAGAAGATTTTAAAAGGAAAGGAGACAAGTTTATTTTTAAATTAAAAGAACCTACAGCCAGATTTGCACCTGGTCAGATACTGGCTGTTTATAAGGATGATATTCTGTTAGGTGGTGGGATAATAGAGAGTTAGTATATATCTTTCAGCATCTGGGCTTCCTTTTTCATATTTTCCAAGATTTTTCTTGTTCTTTCTGCCAATTTTATCCATTTTTGGGTAATTTTTCTGCTTTTAGGGAAGTTATCCTCTACCTCTTGATACTGCTTTATTCTGTAATCTACATAATTTATTAGATTATCAATCATATCGACCATCTTATCCATCTGTTTTGCATAATGGAATATATCTTTTAACATCTCTTTTCTTTCTCTAATTGGAACATCAACACCTATGGATTTTGCGAGTTTTTGTATATCTATTCTTGAAATATATATACCACTTTTAGCTGGAACTGTAAGAAGTTTTAATATTCTTTCAAATTCTGTTTCTTCTTTGAAATCTTGAAGATATTTCATATTTGTCATAAAAGGGTTTGTCCTAAGTTTTTTATCATCCATTTTTAACTACCTCTGTTTAAATTTTTTCTTATTATACTTTAATTTTAACTTGATTTAGATACATTTCAATTATTTCCTGTTCTGTTGTGGCATCTTCTGGTCTTTTATCAAATCTATATCTTCCTGTAAATCGTGGAAACCTTAGTCCTAAACCTCTGTTTACTTTGATTTTATCCCATGCGCAGGTATGAACAGGGCTTAACGTAAGTTCTGCCCCTGTTATTTCTAAAACTAAAAAAGGTTCATACCATATATCAGCTGTTAAAATAGAGTTTACACGAGGATGTTTATGTTCTATTTGATGTTCTGATAGTATTTCATCTAGTTTTTTAAAATCGTCTTCTGTAAAACCTGAACCTACCTTACATACAGTTTTAAATTGGTCTGTTTCAGGATCATAACAAGCCATTAAAAGGGAACCAAAATATTGGGCTCTTTGGCCTTTTCCGTAAAATGCACCAACAACAACCAGGTCAAGGGTATCAGCGAGATGGGATTTGTAGTCTCTTTTGTACTTAATCCATAAATATCCCCTCTTACCAGCTTGATAAATCGAGTCTTTTTTAAGAGATTTACATACTAATCCTTCACATCCATTTTCTATAGCCTCAAGGAAAAATCTTTCCAAATCATCAACATTATCAACTATTTTTCTAGTGGCTAGATTAATTCTATCAGTCAGTTTTATGTTTTCTTCAAGGATCTTCCTTCTTTCTGGATATGGTTTTAATGTTAAGTCTTTACCATTTAAGTAAATAATATCAAATATAAAACCAGCAACAGGATATTTCATTATATGAAATCTTGTTACATATTTAACTCGTCTATTCATTAGATCTTGAAAAGGTCTTATAGCCCCTGAATTAGGGTCAATTACTACTGCTTCAAGTTCTAAAATGTATTCCTCAGGAGTTGCTTCTTTTAAAAACTCTATTAAATCTGGAAACTGGTGGGTAATATTTTCTAGCCTTCTTGAAAATAGATAAAACTCATCACCTTTTCTGTGAACCTGAATTCTTTCTCCATCATATTTGTACTCTGCACCAGCCTTTCCTCCTAACTTTTGTAAGATTAAAACTGGTACAGACAGACGTTCTGCCAACATAGGTCTTACAGGTCTACCTATCTGTATTTTTATCTTTTTTACTCCTTCTAAGCCTTCCTCCACCAGTACTTTAGCGACATAGCCCAGGTCTGAGGTTAGATTGTAAGCTCTTTCTATTATTTCTCTATTTTTTTGGTTTCCAGTAAATGCAACTGCAAGTGCATCCATAATTGTGTTATCACCAATCCCAAGTCTTAATCTCTCAAGTATAGTTCTTATCAAGTACTTTACTTCTAAAGGGGTTGCCTTTTTCAATAGGTTTATAAAAAGTTCCATCTTCTTCGTGGTAGAACCATAACCAGACGTTTCAGCTATCTTTCTTAAGGTTGAGTATACTTCTTCCACTTCTAAAGTTGGTTCATTTGATATACTTTTTTCTTCATACAGCTGTTTTGCTGCTTCTCCAAGGTCTCCTACTTCTATTGCTTTTTTTTCTATTTCAGAGGCAGGAATATTTAAAACTTTTGACAGGGAATTTATAGCTGATTTTTCACTGAAATTGTAATCTAATCCTGTATACTCAGGAGCTATCTTTCCTATTGAAAGATATACAATCTTATCAATAAGATTTTTAGGTGTGATTTTAAATAGATTTGCAAGTAAATTTATCATTTTTATACGAGATGTTGTTGCCTCTACCTTGGCGTAGAAATTAGCTACATCTATATATTTCATCTTATCCACCACCTGTATATTTTTGATATAAAAGATACATAGCTAAAATTATCGAAACAATGAATATAACTCTAATTATAATTTTTATAGCTAAGTCAAGGATTTTAAGTATAACAAAAAGTATCAAAGCAGCTATTACTATAAGGACTATATCACCTGTGTCTCCTTCCATTATAGGCTTTACTTTGTCTGGCAAAATCTGTTTTATAGTTTCTTTGGTTTTATTTTTGTATTTAAGGAACTTGTTTTCTATTTCTTTTATTTTTTCTTTAGGATTTGTAACAAATTCGTTTAGCTTTTCAGCCTCTTTTAAAGCATCATTTTCAGAAGATTGCATTAAACCCTCACCTCTTTCCATTTACCTTTTTGAAAAATATACCATATAATGTACCCTTTTATATAGGTCTCTAATAGCATTATTAGATATACATAAATTATATTTTGTGTAAAAAAAGTCATAATTAGGGCAGGTAAAATCCTAAAAAACCACAAACTTGCAGTATTCACCAGTAAGGAAGTTTTCGTTGCACCAGCTCCTCTTAGTGCCCCACTTAAAACAAAGTCTATAGCTAAAGGGAACTGTGAAAGGGCAACAATCTTCAGATATATACTGGCCTCCTTAATAGTTCTTAAATCGTTTGTAAACAATGAAGCTATATCTTCTGGAAATAAAAAGAGAAACAGACCTATTATTTGCATAATAATACCAGCTATAACTGCTGTTTTTATTGCGAATTTATGAGCCAAATCTGGTCTTTTTGCTCCTAAAAACTGTCCAACTAAAGTCATAGCAGCTATAGAAAACCCAAAACCAGGCATAAAAGCAAGTCCCTCTATCCTCAAACCAACCTGATATCCAGCCAAAACGTAAGTACCGTACAAAGATATTATCCAGATAAATACCATAAAAGATGCCTGTATTATAAGTCTTTCCATACCTGCAGGAATACCAATTTTAAGTAATTTTAGAGCTTTTTGAAAATCAAACTTGAGTTTGAATTGAAATATTTTTTTATGAAATACTAAAAATAGATATATTATAACCTCAACTACATAAGCAGTTGTTGTAGCTATTGCAGCACCTTTTACTTGAAGTTCCGGAAAGCCAAATTCCCCAAAGATTAAAATATAATCCAAAATGGTATTTAGGATATTCCCTATTATACCTATATAAAGAGGGGTTTTAGTATCTCCTAAACCGTTTGATGTGGAAACAAGAACGGCTCCTATAAACAAAAATGGAATAGAGAGGGAAACAATTTTCATATAAACACTTCCAGTTTCTGCTATAAGGGTGTTGTCTCCAAAAACCAAAAAGAATTCTTTAGATAGAAAAAAAATAGCTAATGTAATCGGCAGAGATACTATAAAAGAAGTTATTAGAGACGTTCCTACTATTATAGATAAGGATTTTTCATCTTTAGCTCCAAAAAATCTTGCCACTAAAACGTTGGTTCCAATACTAAAAATAGAGATAACAGCATACAGTGTTCCTATCAGATTCATACTTAGACCTACAGAGGCTATAGCAACAGCAGAAATCCTTCCGATAAAAATCATATCTACAAGAACCTGAAACATATCAAGAAACTGATTTAAAGCTGCAGGTAAAGCTATAGAAAAGATTCTTTTTAAATCTGTATTTAGCATTTTTTTATAGCAACGAGAGAAGCCTTTTTAGCATCTGATCCATCATGCTTTTTTGTATTAAATTCTTGATAATAAATAATATGAAAATCTAAGAATAATTGGATGAGTTCATTTTCTCTAAGATAAAAATCTTTTGTTTTGGCGTTTGAATTTAACATGAATGTCTCAAAAATGATTACTCCACCTTTTTTTAATGAATCTTTAATCTTTGGTATTAACTTCCTATTTAGGAAGTTTATGTTTAAAACCAACTGGTAAGTATCTTTCGGTAAATCTGCATAATCCAGATCCATATTTATTGTATTTATAGACGAATTTTTCTCCTTTAAAATTTTTAATGCCACATCTGATATATCAACAGCATCAACTTCAAATCCTTTTTCCTGTAAAAAAACAGCATTTCTGCCTGTTCCAGATGCTATATCTAAAGCTTTCCCAGGACTTGCCAGTTTATAAAACCTTTTTACTATTTCAGAAGGTTCTTCAGGAAATTTTTGAGAAATGTACCTTTCATTCCATCGTTTTCTGTCTTCAATCATTTAAAAACTCCTCTATTATATCTTCATATCTATTTTGCAGTTTCAATAAAAACTCAACAGTTTCTCTGACAGCCCCTTCTCCTCCTCTCTTTTTAGTTATATATATACAGTATTTTTTTACTATCTCAGGGGCATCATGTACAGAAACAGGAAAACCAACTTTTTTTAAAATAGGAATATCTATTAAATCATCCCCTATATAAAGTATCTCTTCATCTTTTAAGTTGTACTTTTCTTTTATGTGCTGGTAACTTTCTATTTTTTTATTTTTACCTTGAAAAACTTCATTTATTTTTAGTTCGTTTGCCCTTTTTTCTACCATAGGTGAGTTTCTGCCTGTTATTATGCCAGTCTTTATTCCTGCTTTATGTAATAGCGTTATACCAAGACCATCCCTTACATTGAAAGCTTTTATTTCATTGCCATTACTGTCGTATATAACTTTCCCGTCTGTTAAAACACCATCCACATCCATAAGAAACATTTTTATCTTTTTTGCTTTTTCTTCTAAGGTTAGCATTTGACAACCTCTTCATAGATGTGCTATATAAATTAAAGGTAATGGCTTAAAAATAAAAAGAGGCACCTTTTAAAGGTGCCTAGAAGTGCGTAAATTGGTAGGTTAAACCTTTAGGAGGGTAGCCATAATACATAAATTATTATATAACAATTTTTGAATATTTCAAAATTTTTAATATGTTTAAAGAAATTGCTTTAAAGATTAGTCTGAAAGCTTGGTTACTTCATAAATATCTTCTTTGTCCTCGTAAAAGAGGACTATTTTAAAATTATCAAGTTCTTTTAAAATCTTTTCCATAACTTCCTGTTTCATTTGTATGTGTTTTGTATCCTTAGATAAATCTATAACCTCATCTTCATTAGCTTTTTCTACGCTATACGTTTTGTCTTGAGCTATCCATTGGCGACTAATTTCCCCCATAAACGGATGTTCATGAAGTTCGATAGGAAACATCTGTATTAACTGTTTATCAGTTATCTGTATTTCTATTTCCTGTGGGATAAATCTCTTGAGTTTATATATAGCCATATTAATACCATTTAAGGGAGCAAAAACGCTCCCATCTTAAATTATTCATTTAATGCTTCGTAAACTCTACCAACTAACTCTTCAGAAGGTTTTAAAGTTTTCTTTCCAGGTTCCCATTTTGCTGGGCACGCTTCTTCTGGATGTCCAATTAAATAAGCATTAGCTTCCATTTTTCTAACAAGTTCATCAGCATTTCTTCCAACGTTGTAGAAGTTTACTTCAGAACCAACTAATTTTCCTTCTGGGGAAATTATGAATGTTCCTCTTAAAGCAAGACCTGTGTTTTCGTCGTATACTCCAAACATTCTTGAAACTTTACCAGTTGGGTCTGCACCCATTGGATATTTTACATTTTGTAATAATTTTTCATCTCTGTGCCATGCAAGATGTACGAATTTAGTATCTGTAGAAACAGAAACAACTTCAGCTCCTAATTCTTTTAATTTTGGATAAACTTCTGCTAAATCTGCAAGTTCAGTTGGACAAACAAATGTAAAGTCAGCTGGGTAAAAGAAAAGAATAGTCCATTTTCCTTCTTCTTTGGCTTTCTTTAATGAAAATGTTCCAAATTTTCCTGTTTCTGGTTCGTAAGTTTCAAGTTCAAACTCAGGTACTTCTTGACCAACTAAGATTACTTCTGACATTTTTGATACCTCCTTCGTATGTTTTATTAGGAATAATTATCGATTATTGAACTAAAAAGTTAAATGAGAAAAATCATGTTAACTCAGTATCAGTTGAAATTGAACTTTTATAGCCTATGATAAAATATAAAATAAAAATAAAGAAAAATCGAGGTATAAAAATTGTTTGAACTTCTGACAGAAAAGTTCTCCAATGTTGTAGAAAAGTTAAAAAGAGCAAAAAAGTTAGATGAAAAGACCATCGATGAAGCCCTAAAAGATATAAGGAAAGCACTTTTAGAGGCAGATGTTAATGTTGAAGTAGTCCAAAAATTTATATCAGATATAAAACAAAAGCTCATTGGACAAGAAGTAATCAAAGGTTTAAATGCTGGAGAAACTGTAATAAAGCTGATATACGACGAAGTTTTAAATATCCTTGGGGAAGCAGAAGGCCTTAAAAAAGCAGAAAAACCTCCTACAATCATTATGCTTGTAGGTCTACAGGGTACTGGTAAAACTACTACTGCTGGAAAACTTGCAAATTACTTAAAATCAAAAGGATATACAGTAGGAGTTGCCTCAACAGATGTTAGAAGACCCGCTGCAGCAAAGCAACTGTGTATTCTTGCTGAAAGTATTAAAGTTCCGTGTTTTGTAGATGAAGAAGAAAAAGATGCTATAAAACTTACAGAAAAGATTATAGAAAAAGCTAGAAATGCTGGACTTTCATATTTAATTTTAGATACAGCTGGCCGTCTTCATATAGATGAAGAATTAATGGAAGAACTGGTTGAAATAAAAAACAGAGTACATCCTCATGAAATTCTGTACGTCGCAGATGCTATGCAAGGTCAGGATGCAATTAATACAGCCGAAGAATTCCATCGAAGATTAGGTTTAACAGGTGTAATTTTGACTAAAGTAGATGGAGATGCTAAAGGAGGTATCGCTTTATCAGTTAGACAGGTTCTTGGAGTTCCAATAAAATTTGTTGGTGTTGGTGAAAAAATTTCAGATTTTGAACCATTTTATCCAGATAGAATAGCTCAAAGAATACTTGGGCTTGGAGATATTCAAACTTTAATAGAGAAAATGCAAAATGCCATTGATGAAGACAAAGCCCAGAAAATGGCCGAAAGAGTAATGAATGCAGAGTTTACTTTAGAAGATTTGAAAGAACAACTTCAAATGATAAAAAATTTAGGCCCATTAGAAAATATATTAAAGATGATACCTGGTATAGGGAGTAAAATAAAAGATCTAAAAGTTGATAATAAACAATTTGTAAAAATTGAAGCTATAATAAATTCAATGACTCCAGAGGAAAGAAGAAACCCACACATAATAAATGGAAGTAGAAAAAAGAGAATAGCCCGGGGAAGCGGTACAACTATAATGGATGTAAATAAATTATTAAAGCAGTATAAAGAGATGAAAAAAATGATGAAAAAAATAAAAAAATCTGGTAAAATGAAACTTCCGTTTAATTTACCATTTTAAAATCAAGGAGGTAGCAGGTATTGGTTAAAATTAGACTTGCAAGATACGGAAGGAAAAAACATCCAGTTTACAAAATGGTTGTTGTAGATAGTAGAAAACCCAGAGAGTCAGACTATATTGAATATATAGGTACTTATGACCCTATATTAAAAACTGGAAACATAAACATAGAGAAAGCTAAGGTATGGCTTGAAAAAGGAGCCCAACCAACTGAAAGAGCTGCAAAAATTCTAAAAGCATTTGGATTAGAAGAAATCGAAATCCCAAGAGGAAAATAAGGAGGTAGATGACCATGAGCAAACTTCAAGAATTCGTAGAGTTTGTAGCAAAATCTCTCGTTGATCACCCTGAGAAAGTCGAAGTAAGAGAGATTGAAGGAGAAAAAACTACTGTTATAGAATTAAAAGTTGCACCTGAAGACCTTGGAAAGGTTATTGGTAGACAGGGAAGAACTGCCAGAGCAATAAGAACATTATTAGCAGCACTGGCAAGAAAGCAAAACAAAAGAGCTGTTCTTGAAATATTAGAATAACATCTTTTTCGGGGCTAATCTTTAGCCCCACCTATATTAATAATACAATCTAAAATCTTATTCCCCCATCCATCTGGAGGTGCCCATCTAGCATCTAAAGGTGTTTTTTGTATTGGATTCCATTTGTGATAAGGTGGTATCGATATAAAGCAGTTTTTAACTGTGTTGTATCTGTCGAATCCTCCATGAAAATTTATATCTACGTATATCTTGCAGTTTTTTACCATGTTTTTAGAAGATGACCATTGGAAAGTCATATGCCTTATATCCTTAATAATGCAGTTTTCTAGTATAGAATTATAAGTCTTGGAAAACCTTACATACCCATTTCCTTTTTTTCCTTTATTCCATGCGCCTATGATTTTTGTATTCCTTATTGAAATTCCATAAGAATTTTCCATATTTATAGGATGTCTTCCTGCCATATATATATCTATGTTATACAGTTTAATATTAGCCCCCCAATATATTTTAATAGCATCAACTCTATAGCCTGGGTAAAGATTTTTGTATACGAATTTTACTTTGTTAGGATCAGCATTCGGAATAATTTGTTTAATAACTAAATTACTTATAATCACATCTTTAACTAAAGAGATTTCTTTTACTGCAGAGTTTTTGTCTATAGGAAAATCTACCTGATCAGTAGTTTTAATTCCATTATTGGTTATCTTAAATATTCTGAATATTCTTTGCCTTATATAGGGATACTTTCTTTTCCATATTTTTGCTTTTATTTTTTTTAAAAATTCATCTGTATTTGGGCTTCCAACCCATATGAATTTAGTCTCATCTGAAGGTTGTTTTGTATATTCAATAGGAATAAAGTTAGTACCTTCTTTGATAGTTTTAGGAACGTATCCTATTGTTCTCTTAATTCCTTTACCTTCTATTACGAAAACGGCTTTTCCTGGAGTTTTGATATGAGAATGTATAATTGTATTATTTCCTACAATATGAACATTATTCCGATTTATAACTACAGGATGATAAAAATCCAAAATTCCTGGGGGCAATTTAATAAAATTTTTACTATTTACAAGTATCTGTAAACTTTTAGAATCATCTAAACCATCATTAGGAATAAGTAAAGGCTCCTCAGCATATGCCTGTTTAAATATTTCAAACCTAATAT
This sequence comes from uncultured Aquificales bacterium, assembly GCA_964516095.1. GTDB lineage: Bacteria > Aquificota > Aquificia > Aquificales > Hydrogenothermaceae > Hydrogenothermus. The sequence goes on along the minus strand of CAZEYS010000001.1, from coordinate 53,758 downwards.
CTGGAAATTTAAATATTTTTACATAAACTCCTATAAAAAATATAAATAAAATAAATAGCAAAATTAATAAAACGTAGGGCAAGCTTTTTCTTAAAAGTGGATATGTGTCTATACTTATATTAACAGTTTGAGATTTAGCTTTAGACCATTTTTGTTTTGCAAGATTTGCTGAAGTGTATATCTTTACAATAGAACCAAACCATTGATCGTATAACAGGAGGGGTAGTGTTATTATTTCAAGCGAAAGTCTTTCTCTGATCAATACTGCAATTTGAAGTTGTCTTGTAAATATTACCCATGCGGTGTAAAACAACCAGTAAAAAGGTGATATAAATAAAGACATTAACGTTATGGCTGTGGGTCCGATGAGAGATGTCCACATAGATATTCTTTGGTCTATAATTGCATACCATATAAAAAAGCTACCTATTCTTTTTGGCCCCAATTTGATAGCCCTCCAGTTGTTTCTAAGCATATTTCCATACCATCTAAACATTAGGGATGTTGTTACTTTGAAGAAAGAGCCTTCCCTATTTTCCACAGAAAATATTAATACATCTGGAATATAAAGCATATCCCATCCGTTTTTTAACAAATAAAACCATGTAGTTTTGTCATCCCCCATTAAAAATCTAAATTTTCCAAACAACCAGTGATCAATATGATCTTTTGCTATGAGATTGATAAATTCTTCATTTAACATTATATGGGCTCTAAAGGCTGAAAATCTACCTGTTAACGTTAACACTTTTTTATGTAAACTATGAGATTTCATCATTATATGTCTTCGTGCAAATTTTAATTTATACCACACGCCAATTAATTTGTTATTCCCAAAGTAGTAAATTTCTTCATCTGTTGTTAGTGCACCTAAATTGGTATTCCAGATAAAAAAGGGTAAAGTTTTTAAAAGTATATTTTTTCCAACAACTGTATCTCCGTCCATCAATACAAGTACGTCGTTTTTGTAATCTCTATGAAAAGACAAAGGTTTATAAAATTCTCTGGCAACTGCTTTTAGAGCATGGTATAAAGCTACTCTTTTTCCTTGGCTTTGGAATAAAAATTTTACTTTTACTTTTTTTTGTAAATCAAATATGCTTATTAGCATTTTTATGTAATCTACTTCTTCTTGTGAACCTACAGATATAAAAAAATAGATCTGGGATGGAATTTTATAACATTCTTCTATCAAAAATTTAAATACGTTTTTGGTAATTCTTTTATCTTCATGATATGAAGGTATTATAAAATACACTCTTTTAGGAAACTTTTTTTGTAAAGGTATTTTCCTTAACTCTTCCTTATATTTTTTGAAAACTATCTTCTCATATATAAGACCTTGAAAAACATTTATTAAAAACCATGAATATCTCCATATCCCTATAATAGCTATGGCAAAAAAGCCATTCATCCTAAGCTCCCATGCAACATCAGGGATAGAATAAAGTATCAATATCATAATAAATGTCCAAAATGTAAAGAATTTAATACTTTGGATGATATTTATAGGCATCTCATATCTTGTCTCGTATTTTCTGAGTTGATCTAAAGGTGTATGCATCATTTAATGTCCTAATAACTTGGATATAAAATCCAGTATGAATACGTATCTGCTTTGAGTTTTAATTTTTACTTCAGCATATAGACCGGCATATAAGTTTTTGTCAGCATTCTCTATTTTTATTTTTACAGGAACATCATTTAAAGCATAACTTTCTGTTTCACTTACAACACTTTCAGAAGCTAAGGACTGCTTTCCTATAGCAACAACTTTTCCATAGTATACTTTTTTTAATGATGGAATAAATACTTCGGCCTTATCTCCTATTTTGACTTTTTCTGCATCTTTTAATTTTAATCTTGCTATTACGTATGGGTTTTCTTTAGTGTTACTAAATACTAGAACTGGCTCATATTTTTTTACAGTTTCTCCTTGTTTTTTATACACAGAAAAAATATATCCATTTCCATCGGAAATAACAGTTAATTTCTCTAAATTATGTCTGAGGATATCTAACTTATTTTTAATTTCTCTAATTTCACTTTTTAAAGAAGCAATTTTATAAAGCAGATTTGTACGTAGTTGATATTGTAATAGTTTTGATTTTTTGTCATTTTCAAGCTGAGATTTTTCTTTTTTTAGCTGAAGTATTTGGATTTTTAAGTTATTTATTTCATTTTCCAATTTTTCTATATACTCTTTTTTTATTAAATATAAATCATAAGCTTTTTTCAAGAGTTCAAGTTCCTTTAATTTCTTATTCAACGTATTAGTGAGTATTGCTATCTGCTTATTAATTAACTTTAGTTCCATATCATTGTTTTTCGTATTAGACACACTGATTTTTGAAAATTGATCTTTAAGCTTGCTCAATGCTTCTTCTTTTAAGGAGAGAGATTTTTGTAATCCTTCGTATTCTAAATACATTTCTTTATTTCGTATTTTAAATAAAACATCTCCTTTTGAAACCATATCTCCTGCATGGACAGGTATCTGTTCTATAGTCCCATTTTCTGGAGATACTATATTTATGGTAGTACCACTAATAAAAGCTTCTACACTATAAACAACAGGTAAATTCTTATAGAAGATAAAACCTATAATTCCTAATATTATAAAGGCTATAATTATTAAAATAGTATTGCGTATGAGTTTCTTATCTAATAAATCTTTTTCTTTCTTGCTTAAAGTAGGTTCAGTCTCAACAGGTAGTTCAATTCCTTCGGCTAAAGTTAAGAATTCATTATTTGAAGAAGTTAATCTACCTTCTATATATGCTTCTACATACTGTCTCATTAGGAGTTTTGTCTCATCAGGCAGATTGATAAACTCAAATCCAGCTTCTTCTTGGTTACACCATCTACATATAGCTTTGGCTTTAAATTTTACTTCAAAACCGGCAAATGGAAGTTCAAATTCAACATCAATCTTTTCTCCCTTCTTTATATCCAGACCATCTTTTTTTATTCTAAATCCTAAAAAAGACCAATCTACAACTTGGTATTCATTCCCATTTATTATTATTTTGGCTGGGATTTTTAACCTATAAGATTTCCTTGCATAATTTCTTTCAATATCCATGGTTCATTAACGACATGGTATTTGGAATTTTTTATTTAAACTATTTAAGAAAATATATATCTTGTTTAAGCTTTTAATTAGTCTATCTTGATATATTGCCATCATCTCAAGCTCATTATAGATACTATTTATCTGATTCAACGTTTTTTCAAAATCTGGATATCCTATTCCCATTTTCAATAGAAAATAATCTTTTTTTACTTCAAATAGCTTGACTTTGTAAAGTAACTCGTGTTTCTTATATAGGAAATAGTACTGTTTCAAATTTGATATTTCATCTTCCACTTGAATTAAAAACTGTCTATTTTTATTTAAAGTTTTTATTCTTTCTAGTTCTAAATTCAATTTTTCTATTTGCCTATTACTTATACTTTTACTGAACGTTGGAATCCTAAACGATACTTCTCCTTTGACATAATCATTACTATAATTTTGGATTCCCTTTCTATAGTTAAATGTAATTTTTAACCTTAAATCTATATCAGTTGAACTTGAATAATCGTTTAGACTTATATTATTGGCTGCAGTTAGCAAATTATGTTTTTCCTGTTTTAGGATAAGTTGAATTTTATCAATATCAACATTACATATATTAAATAAATACGGTTCAAGATTTTCTTTTGTAGAAGGCTTTTCGTAAGAAGACATTAATTGTACCAGTTTTTGAGTTCTTTTGTAGTACTTATCGAATTTAGATAGCTTTTTCATATATTCCTGTATATATCTTAAAAAGATATAATGATGATACTGTATAGCATTTAAATTACTATCTAATATAGAGTTATGTTTATTGTAAAACGATAGTATATCTTCATAAGGTGTATAAATTCTTAAATTCTGTAGCTCAGATAGTAATTTGTAATATCTTTTTTCTAGAGAATTTTTCTTTAAATCGTTTTCTAAAATGGGAATTTCTATACCTAATGAACCTCCCCACTTATATGGATAAGACATATCATCTCCAAGAGTTTTTCGTGAATTATAAAATAGATTTCCTATAAAATACAATTGCCAGTCAGGTCTTGTAAATAACACATCATATATTTTATTTCTTATATTCAGTAGAGCAGTGTTTGTGGTTGATTTTGGATTGTAGAACTGTATTTTCTTTTGGTTTTTTAATATCCTTTCGAAAAATAGAAGCTGTTTTCTATAAAATTCAATGAAGTCTTTAAAGTTTTTAGAGCGTGCAAGAACCTTTTTATTAAGTTTATCATCATTTACATCACATGTAGTTATATAAGTTTTATAGAAGTATTTTCTTACTTTTTTATAAACAGGGATGACAGAATTAAAAGTTTTAAAATAGCCTATAAGTAAGGTACTTTTATCTTTATAAAGAATTTTATAGTTTCCTGTAGCAAATCCCATGCGAATACTAATATCCTTTATTTTTTTTATATTAGGTAGTTTATTATCCTCAAATAATTTTATACAGTATGCCTTTTGTGCAAAAGTTGCACCTACACTGAAAATTAGTAAGATTAGAATCCAAAAGATTTTAAACATTCTGTAATCTTGCTTTCAGTAGAATTTATAGTAATAATTCTTTTATTTTCGTCAACTATATCAAATTTTATACGTATAACAGGGGTATCTGCCAAATCTCTATCATCTATATAATCAGCCCACTCTACGATTATAAGGCCTGTATTCAAGATATCGGTAATATCAAATTCTTTTACTCGATAAAGGTCAATGTGATAAATAGGAAATTTAGAGGTTTCATAGACATTCATTATATTAAATGTAGGGGAGTTGACCTCGTCAACTAAACTTGGTTCTAATGCTTTTACTAAAAATTTTGTGAATGTGGTTTTTCCTGCTGCCAGGTTTCCATATAAAAGTAAAACTTCATTACCTTCTAAGCATGATACAAATTTTTTAGCAAACTCTTCAAGGTTTTCTAAAGAATCGATTTTAATTTTCATTTGCTGTTAACCCTTAAAGTTTTAATTTATGGCACTATATTATATAGTGTTGAGTACAAAAATTTTTAGATTTGGTAGAAATTATGGATGAAATTAAAATAACTCTAAAAAGTAGATTAACAAATCTAAATCCAACACTTAGATTTTTACATGAATATTTTTTGACCAGCGGACTTGAAAAAGAGCAAGCTGATGAGTTCACAACTGCAGTAGATGAAATTTTAACAAATATAATACTACACGCTTATAAAGATGAAGAAGGAAATATTGATTTGCTTGTGGATAATGATGGAACAAAAATTACTGTAAAAATTTTAGAAAAAGGTGAACCATTTGACCCTGAAAAACATACTTTTTCTAAGGAAAAGATAAAAAAAGGAGACTTTGAGGGAATAGGATTTGAAATAGCCAAAAAACTAAGTGATAATTTTACATTTTTTAACTTAGGTCTTGAGGGAAAAGAGTTTCAACTCGAAAAAAAATTACCCCGAAAACATATAACCCAGATTTATAATCCAGAAGAGATAATAAAAGAAGAACCTAAAGGCGTTATTTACGAGCTTGACGTTGCTCGGCCAGAAGACGCTGAAGACATAGCCAAGCTTATATACAGAGCCTACGGATACACATATGCTAAAGATGAGCTTTACTATCCAGACAAGATAAAAGAAGCATTTAGAAAAAATAAGAAATTTGGAGTAATAGTAAGAACCAAAGAAGGGGAAGCTGTTGGATATTTTGCAGTCTTAAAAAGCACTGACTCGAAAATAGGAGAAGTTGGAGAAGTTGTGGTTTCTCCTAACCATAGAGGAAAAGGTCTTATGAACATTATGATGCAGGCACTAATTAATATGGCAAAAGAGAAAGGACTTTTAGGTCTTTTTGGAGAGGCTGTAACTGTTCATACAATCAGTCAAAAAGTAAACGCCAAATTTGGTTTTAAATCTACAGCCCTTTTAATAGGAATGTTCCCTTATATTGAGTATAAAGGTTTTGAAGTAAAGCAACCAAGAATTTCTGTAGTTATTGACTTTTTACATTTGATTAATAGGAAGAATGCAGAAGGGTATCTACCTGAAAGGTATAAAAATATAATAAAAGAAATATACGCAAATATGGGAATAAAAGTAAAAAATAAAAGAGTGAAAAATTTCTCTCTTTCAGAAGGCTCTAAAGTAGATACTATTATAGATTATGATAAAGGATTTTCCCTTTTTATAGTGAGAGAATACGGAAAAGACTTTATAAAAAGAATAAAAAAACAGTTTGACACACTGCAAGATAAAGGAATAAAGGCCTTCTTTATAGACTTACCTCTTGATAAACCTTATACGAAGTATATAACTGATGAATTAAACCAGATTGGCTTTTTCTTTGGAGGAATTATGCCGCTTTTTCATAAAGAAAAGGACTATCTGAGACTTCAATATATAGATTTAGAATTTCAACCTGACTGGATACATGTTTATTCAGACATGGCTAAAAGGTTGAAAAAATTTGTATTTAAGGATATGAAAAAATGGAAAAAATAATTTTAAGACCAGATTGGGCTTTTAACTATGCTTATATCGCTTCACTTAAAGATTTAAGCTCTTATAAACACGTTGTTTTTGACCTTTCGAAATGCAGCATAGTTGATAGTGAAGCACTTAAATTAATATTTAAGCTAAAAAAAGAAGGAAAAAAAGTAGATATCAAAAACCCACCACATGTATGTGAGAAAATAATAAAAAGTTTGAAGATTGAAGATATTTTTCAAGAGTGTTCTTCAACCCATTTATAGGCTAAATATGCCATTATCATAGTTCCAATTTTTAACACTTCTTCATCTATGTCAAACAGAGGACTGTGGAGTGGAGCAGTGATACCCTTTTCTTCATTTCTTATACCTAATCGTATAAAAGTCCCAGGTACTACCTGAAGATACTCTCCAAAATCTTCTCCTCCCATACTTGGATACTCAAGCTCTACTACATTTTCTTCACCAATTAAATCTTTCATCATAGAAAGGGCAAATTTAGTAGTTTTTTCGTCATTTATAACTGGAGGACTACCATATTCGTATTTAAATTCATAAGCTCCACCATAAGCAAGTGTGGTACCCCAAATAGTGTGCTCTATCCACTTAGGGATCTGGTCTCTCAAATCTATGCTTAATGTTCTTACAGTTCCTGAAAATTCTACTTCATCAGGGATGATGTTTTCTGCAAAACCTCCATTTATTTTTCCTATGGTAATTACAGCTGGATGAAGTGGATCTACTTTTCTGCTGACTATATGATGCATTGCATTTATAGTTTGAGCTGCTATCAAAACTGGGTCTATACCCATATGAGGTCTTGAAGCGTGGGAACCTTTTCCTTTTATTTTTACTTTAAAAATGTCTGCAGATGCCATAAAATGACCAATACGTGTACCGACCTTACCAATCGGTAGTTCTGGAAACATATGTATGCCAAAAATTGCAGACACTTTAGGATTTTCTAACACTCCATTTTCAATTAAAAATTTAGCCCCTTTGCAATCCATTCTTTCTTCACAGGGCTGAAATATCAATTTTACATTCCCCTGTAAGTGTTCTTTCATTTCCATCAATACTTTTGCAGCCCCGAGTAAAATAGTTGTATGGGCATCATGCCCACACGAATGCATTACACCGTCTTTTTTAGACTTATAAGGTACATCTCTTTTTTCCATCATTGGTAAAGCATCCATATCAGCTCTTAAAGCTACTGTAACATCATGCTTTCCTTTTATTAGACCTACTACTGCCGTTGTTCCTGCAAAGTTTTCTATCACTTCATCAACACCAAATTCTCTTAATTTTTCTGCTACAAATTTTGATGTTTCATATTCTTCACCACTTAGTTCAGGGTGCATGTGAATATGCCTTCTCCAGTTTACAAGTTCTGGATATAACTCTTGGGCATATTTTTTTATTTTCTCCTTTATTTCAACAGGAGATAAACCCATTTTTCTATCTCCATCAATTTTATTTGTCTAAACCTTCTTCTTTTACATCTTTTTCTAATTCTTCGTCATAAGGTATTAAACTTTCACGAAGATAATCTTCGTATATTCTATCTGGAGTAACTTTATACTTTTCAGCTTCTTGAGCATGCTTAATACAAAGAGTTGTCCAAGGAATTGCCTCTAATCTTTTTTCTTCTATTGGTTGACCACAAACTTCACAGTATCCGTATGTTCCGTCAGCTATTCTTTGCAGAGCTTTATCTATTTCTCTAAGGATTTCAATTTCTACTTCTTCAAGTTCATCTAAAACAAGTTCATAAAAATCTGTTCGTGCATAATCATCTCTTTCTTGAGGAATTTCAAGGTTTTCTTCCTGAAATTTTCTTATTATATCTTCTTGCTCTAAAACTCTACTTAATATTTCTTGTTTTTTTTGTAGAAGAAGTTGCCTAAACTTTTCTAATTTTTCCTTATCCATGATAACCCTCCATTTTATCGATTTTCTAAAAATATGAGTAAATATTAGGTGAACTGCTCTCTAATAAATTGAGGAGCTTGCTCGCTTTGCAAGCTCGCCAACTTCAGAGAAGTTTCCTGCTTCACAGAGGTTTTACCCTCTCCACAGGCTTTAGCTCGGGTCGTTCCAACCCTACGGTTTTTTGGTGGGAGTTTTCCTTCTCCCTTACTACCTTCTATCGTAGGAAAACTTTCACCTTGGTTATCGCTTATATTTATAATATACGTAAGAATTTAAAAAACATCAACTGCCTGTATATCTCTTCTAAAAAAGAAAGGATTAGGCAGTTACTTATTCCTAAAATGCAAGGAAATTGTTCTTGTCTAAAATCTGAATAGAATGGTAATCAGTAAGGTCAAGTTTTATTGGAGTTATAGACACATAACCTTCCTTTACAGCTGTATAGTCTGTTCCTTTCTCACATTCTTCTGTAAGAGTTTCTTCACCACCTATCCAGTAGTATATTTCTTTTGATGGAGATATATATTTTTTGATTTCTTCTTTATAGGCTCCTCTTCCTTGTTTAGTTAACATATAGCCTTTGATATTCTTTCCAACAGGAAAATTGATATTTAAGAATGTTCCGTTTGGAAGACCTTTATGAAGCACTTGATATATTATTTTCATGGATTTTTCAGCTATAAAATCAAAATCTACATTTTTAGATGATGCTGGAGATAGAGCTATCGAAGGTATGCCAAAGTTTGTTCCTTCTCTGGCTGCTCCAACTGTTCCTGAATAAAAAATATCGTTGCCTAAATTGGGTCCTGTATTGATGCCAGACACAAGTATATCTGGTTTTTCTTCTTTTAGTATTACGTAATATCCTAAATGAACACAATCTGCCGGTGTTCCATCTACAACATAGTAAAAATTATCTTTATACTTTTCTATTTTTAGCGGTCTTGTAAATGTAAGGGAGTGGGATGAACCTGACATATTTCTATCAGGTGCAACAGTTATAACATCAAATCCTTCCTCTAAGAGTTTTTTTCTTATTGCATTTAATCCTTCAGACAGGTAACCATCGTCGTTTACTAAAAAAGCTTTATATTTTTTCATTAAACTAACTCCTTTTCTGCGAAACTAAAATAGCCTTTCTTTGAAATTATAATATGGTCTAAAAGTTCAAATCCAAGTTTTAGAGATAGTTCCTTAACCAGTTCTGTAAATTCTATATCTTCTTTACTTGGGTCTGGATATCCCTCAGGATGATTATGAACAAGAATTATTCCATAAGCGTTTAATTTTAATCCATATGTAAATATATCTCGGGGTTTTACATTTATGACATTCAATGATCCAATTGCAATAGTTTCTTTTCCTAAAAGCTGATTTAATGTATTGGTATATAAAACCACTAACTTTTCTTGCTTTTCGTTTCTTAAATCTTTCACAAGATTATAGACATCTTTTGGGGAAGATATTTCTAACTTTTCGTCATATTCTGCTATCCTTTTTGCAAGTTCGACTATAGATATTATCTGTAAAGCTTTAGCTTCTCCTATTCCTTTTATTTTTTTCAGTTCATCTAAAGTAATATTTTTTAGATTTTCTATGCCATATTTCTTAATAATCAGGTCTGCAATGCCAATAACATTCAGACCTTTTGTTCCAGACCCAATAGCTATTGCGAGAAGTTCCCCTTCTGATAATGAATCTATTCCATACTTTAAAGCTTTTTCTCTTGGTAGCAGGTCTTTAGGTAAGTCTTTTATTTTTTGTTTGTATATAAATTTTTCAAATTTCATCTTCTTTTTTCCAAACGTTCTTTTAGTTTTTGAATATCTTTTTTACTTATCTTTCTTATCTGTTTTGGCTTTAAACTATCAATTTTTATATTACCTACAGATATTCTGGTAAGTCTTTTTACTGGATAACCAAATTTTTTGAAAAATCTCCGAAGTACCCTCTTTTGTCCACTATGTATTGTAATTTCAATTACTGTGGATTTGTTCTTTTTCTTTTTTATTGAAATTCTATCAGGTTTAATAAACTCTCCGTTTTCAAGCTTTGTGCCTTTTTCCATTTTATTGAAATCTTTGGCATTTACCCTTCCTTCAATTTCTACAAGATAGGTTTTAGGAACTTTATGTTTAGGATGTGTTATTCTATAGGCAAGTTCTCCGTCATTTGTCAAAATAAGTAAACCTTCTGAATCATAATCTAATCTTCCAACTGGAAAAACGCTTTTTTTAAAACCTATTTCTTTAAATAAGTCTGTTAGTGTTTTTCTCCCAAATCTGTCTTTTCCAAGAGCTGTTAAATAACCAGTAGGCTTATATATTATGTAGTACTCTTTTTCTTCTGCTGGCTTAATTTCTTTTCCTTCAACTTCTACTTTATCTTTATCAGGATCAACTAATGTACCCAGTTCTCTTACAGTTTTGCCGTTAACTTTAACTTTCCCTTCTTGAATTAGTTGGTCTGCTTTCCTTCTGGAACACAGACCAGAAGATGCAATGAATTTATTTAGCCTTACTTTCATTTTCTTTCCTTATTACTATAAACGATCTTTCTGGGTAACCTTTAAACTTTAAACTAATTGTAAAAGGTTTTAGTTCTTCTTCTATTTTTTTTGCTTTCATTATAATAATATAACCACCTATTTTTACTAAATTTTTAGATATCTTTAGAACTTCAAATGTTTCGCCGGTAGCTCTACTTACTAAAATATCAAATTTTTCATTTAATGTTTCAGCTCTCTGGCATAAAACTTCGTAGTCTATTTTTAGTTCTTTTCGAAGCATTTCAAGAAAAATACATTTTTTATTTACAGCTTCTATAAGTGAAAGCTTAATTTTATCCAGATAGTAAATCTTTAAAGGGACACCAGGAAACCCTCCACCTGAACCAAAATCAGAAAAATGTTTGCCTTCTACATCAAGGTTTATTTTCTCAAATAACTTTACAAGGGTTAAACTATCAAAAAAATGCCTGTAAACTACGTCCTCTTTTTTTCTTATGGAGGATAAGTTATATACTCTATTCCACTTAGTATAAAAAGATAGGTATTTATCAAACAGTTGAAGTTGTTCTTCACTTAAAGAAATATCATTTTTTTCACAAAGCTCTTTTAATTTAAGAATTTCCTGATTTTCCATAAATAATATTTTACCTTAGTAAGGTTTGCTTATCCATGATAAACTTATCTCCTAAATCTTTTGATAGTTTTATCCTGCCATCAACAGCAAAGAGTTCGTCTCCGCTCACGATAAGAGGATTTATATCTATTTCTTCAACGGCTGGATTTTCATAAACTAAATAGGAAAATTTGATTAAGGTATCTGTCAGTTTCTCTAAGTTAGCAGGAGGAATGTTTCTAAAACCATTTTTCAAAAGTTTATACGTTTTTGTTTCCTTAATCATTTCTTTTGCAAAGTTATAACTTAAAGGAGGAAAATCGAAGGATACATCCTTTATAAATTCTGTATAAATTCCTCCAAAACCAAACATAATATACTGACCAAATATTTTATCTTTTGCACTTCCAAGTATAAGCTCAAATCCATTTTTCACCTCCTCTTCAACTATTACCCCTTCTATTTTTGCATCTTTTTTGTATTTTTTTACATTTTCTATAACTTTTCTGAAGGCTTTTTTAAGCTGGTCTTTGTTTTCAATGTTCAAAATAACACCTCCAGCTTCTGTTTTGTGTATTATATCTGGAGAATGGATTTTTACTACAACAGGAAATTTAATTTCTAAACTATCTATTTCTTCTTCTCTTTCTATTAAAAGTGTTTTATTTACAGCAATACCATATGCTTTTAAAATCAGCTTTGTTTCATATTCAGTAAGCAACATTTTTTCTTGTTTTAAATACTCTTGAATTAGTTTTTTTCCTTCTTCACTTGATAGTTGTGGATATTTATCATTCTTTATAAGCTCAGTGAGATATTTATACTTCCATGCAAAAACCATACTATCAACTGCTTCTTCAGGAGTTTCATAAGTGGCAACATTGCTTTTCTCTAAGAAAGTTCGAGCTTTTTCAACTTTTTCCCCTCCAAGTACAGCAAAATAAAAGGGTTTTTCTACTTGTTTATTTTTTAAAAGGTCTACAATCTCAACGGCTGTTTCGTAAGGTTTAGTCATAAATTGAGGTGTTAATATACCAATTATGCCGTCATTGTCATCGGCATCAAGAAGAATTTCCAGAGCTTTTTTGTATCTCTCTGGAGGAGCATCTCCTATAATATCAACAGGGTTATTTTTGCTCCATACAGGAGGTAGCACACTATTTAACTTTTCCATAGTATCTTTACTTAAATCTGCAGGTTGAATATTCCACATATCAAGTCTATCAGTTGCTAAAACTCCCGGCCCTCCAGCATTTGTAAGGATAACAAACCTATTACCTTTGGGGACTGGCTGTTTTGATAAACCTTCAGTTAGATTGAATAAATCTTCAACAGTAGATACCCTTACACATCCTGTTCTTTTAAACAAAGCAGAGTACAAGAAATCTTTTCCAGCTATTGCTCCAGTATGAGAAATTGCTGCTTTAATTCCATGTTCCGATTTTCCTGCTTTTGTTATAACAACTGGAATGCGTGTAGATGCTTTCACAGCACTGCTGGCAAACTTTTTAGCATCTTTTAAGCTTTCCATATATATTAAAATTCTTTTAACATTCTTTTTTTGAGATAAATACTCTATGAGTTCTCCAAATTCTATATCTGCCATATTACCAATACTTATGCAGTAACTAAAGCCTATATTTTCATTGATAGCCCAATCCAAAATAGATGCAAATAAAGCTCCACTTTGGGAAATGAATGTTGTATCTCCTTTTAAAGGCATAGAAGAACCAAAATTTGCATTAAGGTTTATATCTGTGTTTATAAAACCAAAACAGTTGGGACCTAAAAATCTTATATTGTATTTTTTAGCAACCTTTTTTATCTCTTCCTCCAGTTTTTTGCCTTTTTCTCCAGTTTCTCTTCCTCCTGCAGATATAACCACTGCAGCCTTCACACCAGCTTCGCCAAGTTCTTTCATAAGCTGAGGAACATACTTTAAAGGTATAGCAATAATTGCTAAATCTACTTTGTCATTTATTTCTTTTATATCTTTATAGACTTTAAAGCCTTCTATTTCTGTGTATTTTGGATTTACAAGGTAAATTTTTCCTTTGTACCCTCCCTGAACAATATTTTTAAATATTGCATATCCTACTTTTTCTTTTTTTGGAGTAGCTCCAATAATAGCGATAGACTTCGGGTTGAAAAGTAGTTCAATTTGATTCATTGTATATTTACCTTTCAGGAGTATAATGGTAAGTATAAACTTAGTATCGAAAAAGGAGGACGTCAATAGATGATAGATAAAGATTTTACACCTGAAGAGAAAAAAGCAACATTAGGACTAGCAGGTGTATTTTCTCTTCGTATGCTGGGTTTATTCTTAGTTTTACCAGTTTTATCTATTTATGCATCCAAGTTTCCAGGAGCAACTTCTTTTTTAGTTGGTCTTGCAATTGGCGCTTATGGTTTAACACAGGCAATATTTCAAATTCCATATGGCTTGTGGAGTGATAAGTACGGTAGAATTCCCATTTTAATTTTTTCTACAATTATATTTTTCTTAGGCAGTAGTTTGGCAGCTTATGCATCTTACGAACAGAATATTTACTGGCTTATCATTGGTAGGTTTTTACAAGGTATGGGAGCAGTTTCATCTGTGGTAATTGCATTGATAGCAGACCTGACACGAGAAGAAGTAAGAACAAGAGCAATGGCAACTATTGGTGCTTCTATTGGTATGGCTTTTGCCTTTGGAATGGTTGTAGGGCCATTAATTGCTGCACATTTTGGTCTTGGTGGGGTTTTTACATTTACAGCCATACTGGCTTTAATCTCTTTACCTTACATTATATGGGGCTTACCAAGACCTAAAGTTATAACTCATCATGATGACGCAGAATTTACAGGTTCGTATCTAGGAACAGTTCTAAAAGATAAAAACCTTCTAAAAATGGATTTTGGTATGTTTACACTTCATATGGGATTAACAGCGGTTTTTACTGTATCTCCTCTAATTCTGGAAAAATTTATACCTCCTTCTGATATATGGAAAGTTTATCTAATAATGTTTTTAGTTGGTTTAACTATAATGGTTCCATCAACGATAATAGCTGAAAAAAAAGGTTTGATAAAAGAGGTAAAAATAGCTGCAATAGTAATACTGCTGATATCTTTTGGATTATTTATAAAATTTGAAAATTCATTTGTTCCTGCAGTAATAGCTATAATTGTATATTTCTCTGGATTTATGATGCTTGAACCTATTATGCCTTCATTAATGAGTAAATACGCACCAAAACATTTAAAAGGAACAGCATCCGGTGTATTTAATACATCTCAATTTTTAGGTGCTTTTGTTGGAGGTGTTGCTGCTGGTTATCTGCTAAAATACGGTGAGTATGCAGTATTTCTCTTTGTTGGGGTAATAACATTTGTATGGCTTTTACTTGTTTTAACTATGCAAATGCCTGAAAATGTAAAAAAACAAACTAAATAGTTCGATAATATTAAAAACAATAAATATAAGGTTACAGTATTATGGAAAGCTTCTATACACAAGAAGTATTACCTGTTAAGCCAGTATCAGATACTGACAGAAGACCGAAAACTTGGCTTTTAAAGAGAAAAAAGTCAAAAAAGGTCTTAAAAAAATTAGAAAACAAAGTTCAAAGGAAAAAAACAGGTAAAGGGATAATTGATATATATGTTTAAAGGGAGGGGCCTTTTTAGAAGCCCCTTCTAAAGAAAAATTAATAAAGTCTAAAGTGTCTTTCTAAGAATTTTTTCCAGGTGTTAGGGAGATTATCTATTTCTTCTTGAGCTATTTTTTTAGCTATTTCTTCAATACCTTTTATATCTTTATTCGTTCTTAGTTTTATATCACAAACCTGAGGTTCTGTAATTGGTTTTCCTATCTGACTTACAAGATAAACGTATGCTTCTTCCACTTCTTCTATTTCTGCCACAATCCTTTCTGCCATATCCATAGCAGCTGTATTATATATCTTTCCAATATGTGATACAGGGTTTTTCCCGGCAGCAGCTTCTAAACTCATAGGTCTATAAGGAGTAATTAGACCATTTACTCTATTTCCTCTTCCAATTTGGCCATCATCACCAGCTTCAGCTGATGTTCCAGTGACTGTTATATAAACAGACCCGTTTTCTATATCATCTGCAGTATTTAAAAATATCTTAACTTCTTTATCTGTTAATTTTTGAGCAAGTGCATATGCGTAATTTTCAACAATTTCTTTCTTTTCTATATAATCTTTCAAATCTTTGATATATTTATCAACAAAAGCCATAGCTATTGTTACTCTAATTTCATCATTATTCCTGACACCCATTACTTTTATATCTTCACCAACATACGGATGGTCTTTTTTAAACTCCTTACTATTTAGAGCCCTTTCTACTTCATAAACAATAGTTTCAGTGTCATCAAATGGAGCAAAACCTGTTCCAAAAGATGTGTCATTTGCAAGAGGAACTTCACCTTTTTTCTGAAACCTTTCAAAAAGTTCTACAAGGTCTTTAGAACCCGGTTTTAATTTAGGAATAATAATAATATGATTGGAAACATCTAAATTTGGGATATTTTCCTTTAACCACCTGTGGGCTGTTTCAACAGCCAGTTCTTCTACAGGAAGTCTTTTTCCGTTATACTCATTAATTGCTCTACCTGTTAAGTATACCTCAATAGGTGATACCATAAAGCCACCACCAAATTGAGGTTCAGCAATACCACCTATAAGTAGAGCTTTATCTACATTGTGGTGCATAATAGCTCCACATTCCTTCAAGTACATTTCAGAAAGAGCTATTGATAATTCTTCTCCAAGAGCATCGCAAATTGTATCAGGATGACCAGTCCCTTTTCTCTCTACAATTTCAACTGGTTGTTCGCTGACTTTGGGAAATTCAAGCTTTCCAATGGATATATTTGCCAATTCGTTACCTCCAGAATTTGATGGAAATTTTGAATAATTAGCTTAATATATTTTTAAATACTTTACAACTTATAAGAGCTGATATAAAATATTAGTCTTGAATTTGGGTGTTCAAATATATTAAACTATTGTTTACAACTTTAAGGAGGAATTTATGGCGCATACAAAAAGTGCTAAAAAAAGAATAAGACAATCACAAAAAAGAAGATTAATTAATAGATATCATATTTCTCGTATGAAAACAGCTTTCAAAAGAATAAGAGAAGCTCTAAAAGCTGGGGATATCCAAACAGCAGAGAGCCTTCTACCACTTGCACAAAAAATTGCATATAGAGCTGCTGCGAAAGGTGCAATTCATAAAAATGAAGCAGCAAGAAGAGTATCTAGATATGCAAGAAAAATAAACCAGGCGAAAGCCTCACTCTCGGCATAAATAAAACAACGTATGGCGGTGTAGCTCAGCTGGTTAGAGCACGCGGCTCATATCCGCGGAGTCGCAGGTTCGAGTCCTGCCACCGCCACCATTAAAATGAATGTTGAAAAAAAGTTTTTACAGGCAATAAGAGATTTTAATCTCATATCTCCCAAAGATAAAATTCTTATCGCCTACTCAGCAGGTGTAGACTCTTCAGTACTAACTTATCTGCTCAATAAATTTAAAAATTATTTAAATATAGATAGGCTTGCCATTGCTTACCTTAACCACGGAATAAGAAAAGAAGCCAATGAAGAGGAAAGTTTTATTGAACAGGTTGCACAAAAATTTGGTATAGAATTTTTCATAAAAAAGGTTAACGTCCCAGAACTGGCTCGGTCTGAAAATAAATCAATTGAAGAAAAAGGCAGAGAAGAAAGATATAAATTTTTCACAGAAATTTTACAGCGAAAGGATTTTAATAAATTAGCTACGGGACATCATCTTTCTGATTTAGTTGAAACAGTGATTTTATGGTTTATCCAGGGTAATAAGAAAGGTTTACAAGGATTCAAACCAAAAGAAAACTTCATAATAAGGCCTTTGTACTATTTAAAAAAAGACGAAATAAAAAAGTACGCTATGGAAAAGAACATTGAGTTTAAAGAAGATATGACAAATTATTCTACAGAATACATGAGAAATAAAGTAAGATTAGAGGTTATCCCCTTATTAAAAAAAGTAAATCCATCTATAGAGGACTCCCTTTTTGTAATGTCTCAACTAATAAGTGTTGATGAAGAATATTTTAGCCAAAGAGTAAAAGAGATAGAGTTAGAGAAAAACCAAATAGATATAACCGATATAGAAAAACCGGTTTTATACAGATTCTTAGACTTATGGGTTTTAAATAAAACAAAATGCAAAGTATCATATCGTCAAATTTATAACATATTAAAAAATTTAGATAAAGCTAATTATAGATTGCAAATATGTAAGGATTTTTACCTGGTAAAGAAAAATAACATAATTCAGATAGAAAAAATAACACATGAAAATAATATTTCTTATGAGTATTATTTAAAACCTGGACAGGAGGTTTTTATAAAAGAAGCAAATTTAAAAATAAAGGCATTTATAACAGATAAGGAAAATCTTCCAGATATAAAAAATGAAAAAAATGTTGTCTGTTTTGATATTCCGGATTTAAACGAGAATACTTTATTTATCGTTAGAAACAGAAAAGAGGGAGATAGATTCAAACCTTTTGGCTCTTCAGAAAAAAAATTAAAAGATGTGTTTATAAACTTAAAAGTACCTAAAAATATGAGAAAGAATATACCTTTAGTGATTTTTCGGGATAAAATATTATGGCTTGCAGGATACAAAAGAAGTGCATATTTTCCTATAAAAGAAAACTCTAAGCAAATTATTTGCTTTGAAATAAAGGAGGTCTAAAATTGCAGTTATCAAAGAGCCTAATAATATGGTTTTTAATAGGTGCTTTAATGATACTTGCTTTTAATTTGATTGGCAACCAACAAGTATCAAGTAATAAAGTGCCTTTTACAGATTTTATACAGATGGTACAGGAAAATAAAATAAAAGAAGCCGTTGTCAAAGGAACAGAAATTACGGCAACCACATCAGATGGGAAGAAAATAGAAACTGCTGTTCCTGAGGGGTATTCAAAAATATACGATATTCTTTCAGAGAATGGTGTAAAAGTTGAAGTTATCCCAACTGAAAGCCATAGCTGGATTATGACTTTACTGGTATCCTGGTTACCAATAATCTTGTTTATAGGTTTATGGATTTTTATGATGCGGCAGATGTCAGGTGGAACCAATAGAGCGTTTTCATTTGCTAAAAGTAAAGCTAAAGTTTATTTAGAAGAAAAGCCAAATGTAAAATTAGATGATGTTGCTGGAATGGATGAAGTAAAAGAAGAAGTAAAAGAAATTATTGACTTTTTAAAAGATCCAGAAAGATTTAAAAGACTAGGGGGTAGAGCTCCTAAAGGAATTCTTCTATACGGAGATCCTGGTGTTGGGAAAACTCTTTTAGCCAAAGCAATAGCTGGTGAGGCAAACGTTCCATTTATATCAATATCCGGTTCAGATTTTGTGGAGATGTTTGTTGGAGTTGGAGCTGCGAGAGTAAGAGACCTTTTTGAAACTGCGAAAAAACATGCACCGTGTCTTGTATTTATAGATGAAATAGACGCTGTTGGTAGAGCAAGAAGTGGTGTTGGCTTTGGTGGTGGACATGATGAAAGAGAGCAAACTTTAAACCAACTATTGGTTGAGTTAGATGGTTTTGATTCTAACGAAGGAATTATAGTAATTGCTGCTACAAACAGACCAGACATATTAGACCCTGCATTGCTAAGACCAGGAAGATTTGATAGACAGATTGCAGTACCGAAGCCAGATGTAAAGGGTAGGTATGAAATTCTTAAGGTTCATGTTAAAAAGAAAAATATTCCACTGGATAATGATGTTGATTTAATGGTAATAGCAAGAGGAACGCCAGGATTTTCAGGGGCAGACCTTGCGAATGTAGTAAACGAGGCAGCATTACTTGCAGCAAGAAGAGGAAAAGAAAAAGTATCAATGAAAGAATTCGAAGATGCTATGGATAGAATAATGATGGGCCTTGAAAGAAAAGGAATGGCAATAACGCCTGCAGAAAAAGAAAAAATTGCATATCACGAAGTTGGTCATGCTCTTGTAAGTGTAATGCTAAAAGAGGCGGACCCACTTCATAAAGTTTCTATCATTCCAAGAGGTATGGCTTTAGGGGTTACCGTAAACCTTCCAGAAGAAGATAGACACATATACTCTAAAAAAGACCTTATGGCAAGAATATTACAGCTGTTTGGAGGAAGAGCTGCAGAAGAAGTATTTTATGGAAAAGATGGTATAACAACAGGTGCAGAAAATGACCTTATGAGGGCAACTGAACTTGCATACAGAATGGTAGCAGCATGGGGAATGTTTGATGAAATTGGACCAATTCACGTATCTACAAGTAGAAATAACCCATTTGTTCCATCTCAGGCACCAGAAATAAGTGAAGAAACGGCAAGAAAAATAGACGAGCAGGTAAATAAGATATTAAGAGAAAGTTATCAAAAAGCGAAGAATATAATTGAAAATTATAAAGATGCAGTTGTTGCAATTGTGGAATTGCTCCTTGACAAGGAAACAATAACCTGTGAAGAGTTTTTCCAGGTATTAGAAGAGTATGGAGTTCCTGTAGTAAATAAATGTAGAAATAAAGAAGTTACAGTGATATCTGATTCTTCAGCTCCTGATGTTCCACCTGGAACTCTACCAGACCCTGTATAAGGAGAATAAATTATGATTGACACACACTGTCATTTGGATATGTTAAAAGGAGAAAACGACCTTCAGGAGAGTGTAAGCTCTCTTGATTTTCTTTTAACAATTGGTTGTGATAAAGAGGAGATACCAAAAGCTATAGACATAGCAAACAAGTATGAAAATGTTTATGCATCTATAGGTTATCATCCGTATGATATTAAAGATATAACAGATGAAGACATACAAGATTTAAAATCGTTAATACAAAAAAATAAAAAAGTTATAGCAGTAGGAGAATGTGGCCTGGATTATTATAGAGACTATACTCCTAAAGACCGACAGCAGTACTTTTTTGAAAGACAAATAGAACTGGCAAAAGAACTAAACCTTCCAATAGTAGTTCATTCCAGAGAAGCAAACAGAGATACAGAAAAAATATTGGAAAAATATGCTCCATTTGAATCTAACGGTATTCTTCACTGTTTTGGGGGAGACATGAGACTTATGCAGTCAGCTGTTGATATGGGATTTTATATTTCATTTGCAGGGAATGTAACATATCCAAAAGCAGATAATCTTAGAGAAGTCTTAAAGAAGGTTCCACTTGACAGACTTCTGTTAGAAACTGATAGTCCATTTCTTGCTCCCCAGAAAAAAAGAGGAAAACCTAATAAACCTCCTTATATATTTTATACTCGAGACTTTGTTGCAAACCTACTTGGATTATCTCCTGAAGAACTCGAGAAAATAACTGATCAAAACGCTAAAAGAGTTTTAAGAATCAGTTAACTTTCAGTTAACATTAGTATCCTACAATAATCTTCAGTAAATAAATCATTTCTGGAGGTTATTATCATGAAAGGAAAAAAATTATTAACCGGCGCTATTTTTTATCTCAGTGTTGGTTTAGCAGTAGCAGCACCACAGGCAAGCTCAAATAATACTAACACAAATCAAGTTAAAATTGATCACAATGTTAGTACGAGTAACCAAACAATTTCCGTAGAGAAAGATGGCAGAGGAGTATCTGTAGAACATGAAAATAGTGCTACAAATCCTGAAGTACCATCTGATATCAAACAATTAATTGAAAAAGTTAAGAATGCTCCAGTAGAAGAAAAATATAAGTACATGAATCAGCTAAAGCTAAAATTAAGAGAAATTTCTGCTGAAAAAAGAAAAATGCTTATCAATAAGATAGTTAATATGTTGCACGAACATGAAAATGAACGTAAAGAAAGTATTCACATGGGTAATAAGATGGAACATAACATGAAAAACTATATGGAAAAAGCGAAAGAAAGAGAACATAACTTTACAGAAAAAGAAGAAATGATGGAAGGTAGAATGGAACATACTATGGAAAACCATATGGAAAGAATAATGGAAAGAGAACACAATCTCGAAGAAAAAAGAGAAATGATACAAGAAAGAGTAAATCTACAAAATACAGAAAAAGAGCATAATATTGGAGAAAATCATAATGAAAGATATATGATGCATAACAGGTAAACTCAATGGGGGGATGATTTCCCCCTACTTCTATAAAAAATATTTAAGGAGGTTCTAACATGAAAAAAGTTTTTCAAATGATGATTGCATTGTTATCGTTTGGTTTAGCATTTGCATTCACAGATAATGATTTAGATGGAGTTGATGATTCAATAGATAGATGTCCTAATACTCCTTTTAATCAGATTGTAGGACCCGATGGTTGTCCTCTTGGAAAGATTGGGCAAGAAAGGGAAGGTGGAATAAAAGGAAAGTTTTACCTTAAGATTGGTGTAGGATATAATAAAAAAAATGGAAATGATTCTATTTACTCCTCAACTTCATTAGCTTATGCATATAAAGGCTTTTATACTTCTTTATCATCACTTTACTACATAAAAGATAATTTCAATAACAGTTCAGGTATAGGAGATACTTACTTTTATTTAAGTTACTCATCATTTTTGTTGGAAAATTTATATACAACTATAGGTTTAAATACAAAAATCCCAACTGGTAAAAACTCTTTAAGTGATAAAAAGTTTGATTTTACTCCCTCGATAACTTTTGACTATATTAGGGGTAAAGATGATTATTTCATATATTATGGAAGAACTTTTAAAGGCAAAAGTGGAGTAAAAGATGTTAATGCATTTTCGATAGGCGTAGGTTATCAGTTCTCATATAAATTTTATAGCAGTTTATCTTTAGATGGTTCTTCTTCAATAATTACCGGAGATTATGGTTATACAATTTCTTATTTTGGGTTATATAATTTGTCCCCAAAATACTATATAACATTAAGTTATAGTTACGGTCTTAATAATAAAGCATTAGATCATGCCATTTTTACAAAATTTGGGGTCAAATTCTGATGAGTAAAAAAATTCTCTTGGTAGAAGATGATTATAATTTAGCTCTTTCTTTGGCTAAATTTTTAAAATTAAATAATTATGAAGTTGATATAGCCAAGAGTTATTTTGAAGCTGCAGACAAAATATATGAAAACAAATATGATTTATACATTTTCGATATAAATCTTAAAGACGGAGATGGTATAAAGTTGCTGGAAGATTTAAGATTTGCAGAAGACACAACTCCTACTATTTTTATAAGTGCTTTAAGAGATACATCTACTGTGGTAAAAGGATTTAATGCTGGTGCTGAGGA
Source organism: uncultured Aquificales bacterium (assembly GCA_964516095.1). GTDB lineage: Bacteria > Aquificota > Aquificia > Aquificales > Hydrogenothermaceae > Hydrogenothermus. The sequence goes on along the minus strand of CAZEYS010000001.1, from coordinate 30,866 downwards.
TTATATCAAAAAGCCTTTTGACCCAGAAGAACTTTTGGTTCGCGTTCGAACAAGACTAAACAGTAAAAATCAAAAAGATTTCTTGAATAAGGAATATATAAAATTTAAAGATATAGTAATTGATGGAAAAAACGTTTTTAAGAACAATAAAAACTTAGAATTGGGTGAAGTTCAGTTAAATTTACTTAAAACTTTGATAAAAAATGCAGGTAAAATAGTGCCAAAAGAACAATTGCTTGAATATTTAAACACACCTTCATCATTAAGTTTAAGGGTAAACATCGCGAAATTGAAGAAAAAAACCAATCTTAACATAAGATCTGTTCGTGGAATTGGATATATACTTGAGGATGATGTTTAAAGACAGTTTATTTAAAAACAAATACGAGAAAGAAGCTTTTATCAAAGCTTTTTTTATTTATTTCATTAGTATTTTTATCTTAGTGACTATTATATTTTATTTTTACTATCGGGATTTATATTTTTCAGAAAAGTATAAATTGTTTCTACAAATGAAGAATTATTCCCTTTCTTTTAAAGGTAAAAAATTTAAAATAGATTTAGTAAAATACCCGGATAATAAACTTAAATTGTATGAATTATTAGAGACTAAAGAAAGTTTTTACATGATAATTCCTGTTCCAGGTGTTAAAAATGAATTTTTGAAAATTTATTACCCAAAATCGCGATTTTTTGAAGACATGTCTTCTAAAATAAAGACTCTCTTGTTCTTCTACATGTTGTCGATTTTTACTGTATTGGTATTATCTTTAATTTTTGCTATATATACTGTATATCCCCTAAAAAAAGCTATAATTATTTTAAATGAAACTTTAAAAGATATAGTCCATGACATAAATACTCCAATAATGAGTGCCCTAATAAATTTAAAAATACTAAAAAGTAAGTATTCGCATGATGAAGATTTGGAAAGATTAGAAGTGGCTATAAAACAAATGGCAAATTTATACGAAAATCTACAGTATATTTTAAAGGAAACTAAAAAATATAAAGAGGATGTTAATGTAAAAGAATTAATAGAAAAAGAATTAAAAATTCTTTCGAAGATGTATCCTGACATCACCGTAAGAACAAAATTAGAAAAGGTAATAATTTCAACAGATAAAAGAGGATTAGAAAGAATAGTTTCAAATCTTCTAACAAATGCATTTAAACATAACATAAAAAACGGATACGTAGAAATTGTTTTAAACAAGAAGGAACTTATCATAAAAAATAGTAGTAAAAAAATAGAAAACCCCGATATGATTTTTGAAAGATATTATAGAGAGAGTCAAAGAGGAATTGGCATAGGATTATCTATCGTAAAAAAATTAGCCGAAGAACTAAACTTTAAACTAAAAGTGAATATTAAAGAAAATACATTCATCATAAAGTTAAAGTTTTAAAAATTAGTTAATTTTAATAGCTTTTTAATAAGCTTAAAGTCGATAGGTAATTTTTTGTCTTCTAATAAAAAATAAGGGTAAAAACCAATTTTAGGAAAGTAAATTAACTTCTCTTCATTCAAAAGTTTCAAATACTCTTTAAAAAGAAAATCATCAGCTATTTTAAAAGCAAGCACACTAATCATTAATTTGGCATCAGGAGATTTAGAAAGTTGAAATCTCTTTATTGCTTCGGTGTAATGTCTTTCTGTTATATGTTTGCAACCTCTTAAGAACCACTTTTCATCTAAAGTTAGATTTTCCCCATTTAGCAGATTTTCTATATCTTTAGGCTTTATCTTATTGCCACTTGAATCATAAAATTCTATTTTACTTTTTCTAAGAGTTATTGTGTCCATTTTTATTTCTGTAAAGTTTTTGCAAAAATTTTATTTGATAATCTGTTTGTGGTAAAAAGCCCTTTCTTATCACTTCATTCAGTGCATCTTCGTAGTCTCTACCATTGTATATTAAGTAGCCGGCAAGGAATGTTCCACTTCGTGCTTTGCCGTACTTGCAATGAACAACTACTTTTTTGCTTTCTTTTTCTAACTGATTTATATAATCATACACTGCCAAGAAATCTTCTTCTGGTATTGGAGTGTACATATCAAAAGGTATTCTAATTACTTGAAATCCAGCTTCTTTTTGTTTCTCTGCAATAAAATCTCCATATTCTCCATTTAGTAGATTTACAACAACATCTACCCCTTCATTTTTCCATTTTTCGAGTTCTTCAGGTTCTGGAGCTCTGCTTCCTCCTAAATTGTCGGTAATCCATCTTATCATTTTATTACCCAAAGTATTCTAATGCTCTTTTAAGTCTATGTTTTACTCTATCAATACCGATTATTTCTACTAGCGTAGCTATATCAACTCCAGACGTTTTACCTGTCAGTGCTACTCTTATTGGCATGAAAAGATTTTTCCCTTTAACTCCAAGTTCTTTTTGTATTTCTTTTGTTATTTTCTTAAAATCATCTTTTGTTATTTTGTCTAAATTTTTTATTTTCTCATAAAAGGCTTGAACAACTTTATAACCGTCTTCACTTTCTAACCAGCTTGCTGCTTCCTCTTCAAAAGGAAAATCATCAACAAAAAATGGTTTAGCTCTTTCTCCTATATCCATAAGTGTTTCTATACTGTCTCTTATTGCAGCCATCACTTTTTTATAGTAATCATAATCTGCTCTATAACCAAAACTTTCGAAAAACGGCACTGCTCTACTGGTTAAATCATCCAGATCTAATATTTCTCTTATATAAACTCCATTTAACCATTTAAGTTTTGCTCTATCAAAGACTGCAGGAGCATTATGTATATCTTTTATATCAAACTCTTTAATTATTTCTTCAGGTAAAACTACTTCAGTGTCTTTTTTCGGATGCCAACCTAAAAGAGCTAAACCGTTGAACATAGCTTCAGATATATAACCATCATCTCGAAAAGCCCTCAATGATACTGCTCCATGTCTTTTTGACAGTTTACTTCTATCTTCTCCAAGTATTATAGGTAAATGAGCAAATTTTGGTACGTTAAAACCAAGAGCTTCGTATATAAGTATTTGTTTTGGCGTATTTGAAAGATGATCTTCTCCTCTTATAACATGTGATATTTTCATCAAAGCATCGTCAATTACAACTACAAAGTTATAAACAGGAGAACCGTCAGAACGTACAATAACAAAGTCTCCAAATTCATCCACATTTATTTCAATAATACCCTTTATAAGGTCTTCAAATGTTATAACTTTTCCATCTGGAACTTTGAATCTCCATACATAAGGTCTTCCTTGTTCTTCCAGTTGTTTTCTTTCTTCTTCTGTAAGGTTTCTACATTTTCCACTGTATCGTGGGGGTCTGCCTTCTGCTAAAGCCTTTTTTCTTTCTTCTTCAAGCTCCTCAGGTGTACAGTAGCATTTGTAAACATGTCCTGTTTCCTTTAGCTTTTCTAAATATTCGTTATATATATGAAATCTTTCCGATTGTCTATAAGGACCATATTCTCCTCCTATATCTGGTCCTTCATCCCAATTTATACCTAACCATTTTAAGTCATCTATTAACATTTCTTCGTATTCTTTTTTAGACCTTTCTTTATCAGTATCTTCTATTCTTAAAATAAGCTTTCCACCTTCATGTCTTGCAAAAATATAATTGAACAATGCTGTTCTTGCATTTCCTAAGTGAAGATATCCTGTTGGGCTTGGTGCGAATCTAACTCTAACCAATAAAAATTCCTCCTTTTTTACTTTGTTTAATTATTACTCTACAGTCACAGTTTTTGCAAGGTTTCTTGGCTGGTCTACATCCTTACCAAGAAGTGTTGCAATATGGTAAGACAATAGTTGAAGTGGAATTACTGTAAGTAGTGGGTAAAGTTCCTCTTCAGTTGTAGGTATTTGTATAATATCATCGCTCAAGTTTTCTAAATCTCTGCTATTTTCTGTAGAAACCACAATTGTTTTCCCTTTTCTGGCTTTTACTTCTTGTATATTTGAGAACATTTTTTCAAAAAATCTATCTTTTGGCGCTACGGCAACAACTGGCATATTTTCATCAATCAATGCGATTGGACCATGTTTCATTTCTCCTGCCGGATACCCTTCAGCGTGTATGTATGAAATTTCTTTTAGTTTCAAAGCTCCTTCAAGGGCTATAGGATAATTTAAATTCCTACCCAAGAAAAGAAAATCTTGGGCTTTCATGTATTTCTCAGCTACACTTTTAATGTAGTTTTCGTTATTTAAAATAGATTCTATTTTTGAAGGAATAGAAAGTAATGCCTGTATATATTTATTGTGTTCTTTTTCACCTATCAGACCTTTTAATTTACCTAGTTTGAGAGCTGTTAAAAATAAAACAACAAGTTGAGCAGTAAATGTTTTTGTAGCTGCAACGCCTATTTCTGGACCACAATATGTATAAAGTACGTAATCACTTTCACGGGACAAGGAACTTCCTACCACGTTCACTATAGATAAAGTTTTGGCACCTTCTTCTTTTACATCCAGTAGAGCAAATCGGGTGTCTGCAGTTTCTCCTGATTGACTTATACCTACAACAAAAGTCCTGTTATCAATGATTTTATCTCTGTATCTATACTCTGAAGCATAGTCAACTTCTACAGGAATTTTCGCAAATCTCTCTATCCAGAATTTACCAATTAAACCAGCATGATAGGATGTTCCACAGGCTACTATATGTATTTTAGAAGCATCTTTTAAATCGGCAAAAAGGTTTTCATTTTCGGAAGAATTAAATCCTGATATTGTGTCTGCAATAACTCTTGGTTGCTCATGTATTTCCTTTTGCATAAAATGTTTAAAGCCTGCTTTTTCTGCTATAGATATGTCCCAGTTAACATGCAAAATCTCTTTTTTCTGTTTTTGTTTATCTAAATTGTAAACTTTTACATTCTGTTTTGTTAAAACAGCTATTTCTCCATCATCTAACACTATAAAATCTTTTGTATACTCTAAAATAGCTGGAATGTCTGAAGCTAAGAAATTTTCTTCCTTTCCAATTCCTATAACAAGAGGACTTCCTTTTTTAATTGCTATAATTTTATCAGGTTCGGATGTTGATATTACTGCAACTGCATAGGCTCCTTCTAATTTTTTCTCTACTTTAAAAGCTGTTTCAAGTAAATCCCCAGTGTAAAGTTCTTCAAAAAGGTGGGCAATAACTTCTGAATCTGTTTGGGATTTAAATTTATAACCTTTTTTTTCTAACTCTTCTTTTAGTTGGGGGTAGTTTTCAACTATCCCATTATGAACAATAGCAATTACCTCAGATTTACTTGTATGTGGATGGGCGTTCTCTATTGATGGTGGGCCATGTGTAGCCCATCTTGTATGTCCTATTCCTATATTACCTTCTATTTTTTTATTCCAGAGCTTTTCTTGCAGATCTTTTATCTTACCAACCTGTTTTTCCAGGATAAATTTGTTTTCATTTGGTTCTATTACCGCTATTCCTGCTGAATCATAACCTCTATATTCAAGTCTTTGTAAGCTATACAGCAATACAGGAACAGCCTGTCTTTTTCCTACATAACCTACAATTCCACACATTATTTACATCTCTCTTCTAAAATTAAGCGTTTCATTTTTTCTATAGCCTTATCAAGACCTAAAAAAACAGAATTAGCAATTATGGAATGTCCAATGTTTAACTCTTCTATTTCCATTATCTGAGCAATAGGTTTTACATTTTCATAGGTAAGTCCATGTCCGGCAAAAACTCTGAGTCCTTTTTCTCGTGCGTATCTGGCAGCACTTTTTATTCTTTCAAGCTCTTCAAATATTTTTTTACCATATGCGTTTGCATACTCTCCAGTGTGTAATTCCACTGCATCAGCTCCAGTTTCTTTGCTGGCATCTATCTGATTTTTATCCGGGTCAATGAAAAGAGCAACATTTATCCCTGCCTCTTTTATTTCTTTTACAAAGTTTTTTAAATATTCTAAATTTCCTATTACATCAAGACCGCCTTCTGTTGTTATTTCTTGCCTTTTTTCTGGAACAAGGGTAACTCTATTTGGTTTTACATCTAAAGCTATCTGTTTCATCTCATCAGTTGGTGCCATTTCAAGATTTATTGGAATTTTGGTAATATTTACCTTTATTCGGAATAGATCTTCATCTTGAATATGTCTTCTATCCTCTCTTAAGTGAAGTGTAATCTGGTCAGCTCCAGATTCTTGGGCAATCAAGGCACCTTTTACTGGGTCTGGTTCAAATGTTTTTCTAGCTTCTCTTATTGTTGCTATATGGTCTATGTTTACCCCAAGTTTCATTTTATTCCTCAAGTAAAACGGCTTTACATCCGAATAATTTATATAAAATTATACATTAAAGATTGCAAAAATGGTGAGTGGTGTCTGTATAAATGAGAATATTAGTTTTTTTGTTGATTATAGTTAATTTTACGTGGGCCTTAAATATAAGGACAGGAAATCATAATGAGTTCTATAGAATTGTTTTAGAATCTCGTTACCCTTTAAAAGAAGTTCCTTTTTTTGACAAAGAGTATATTATATTTGAAACAAATGATATTAATTTAAAGCTAAGAAACCATTTAAACAAAAAACTTATAAAAAAGTTTGAATTTATCAAATTTAGGAGAAAAGGTAAGTTAGTTTTTCGCCTATCTAACAATGTAAAAGGCTATAGAATATTTCGTGTCGGAAAAAAAATAGTCCTTGATTTATATAAGACTAGAAAAAATGTTGAAGCTAAAAATGATACAATAGCAAAAATAATAAACAAAAATACACCAGTTAAACCTAAAGTAATAAAGTTAAACTCTGATCCTCTTTACGGTTTTCTCCAAAAAACGTTGAAAAACGAAGAAAATTTTAAAGTTATAAGGCCGGTGGTTGTTGTAATAGATCCAGGTCATGGTGGAAAAGATCCAGGTGCCATTGCAAACGGACTTAGAGAAAAAGACATTACCCTGAAGCTTGCACGTAAACTGAAAAAAATATTAGAAGAGAAAAAGATATTCAAAGTTTATCTAACGAGAAATGGGGATTACTATGTAGATTTATACTCAAGAAGTGTATTTGCCCTTAAGAAAAAAGCAGATATCTTTATTAGTATACACTGTAATGCCGACAGAAGTGGTCTTGGAAACGGCACATACATATACACATTAAATTTGAAAGGTGCAAAATCCAAACTTGCCAGAATCGTAGAAAAGCGAGAAAACAAAGCTGTTATGAGAATTATAAAAGTTAGTAACAACAGTTATGTAAACAGAATTATTGCTGAACTTGCAATAAACACAACAATGACAGAAGGTAGAAACTTTGCTTATATCTTAAAAGATAAACTTAAAGGAATAACAAAGGTAAGAGGTATAGATAGTGCAAACTTTGCCGTATTGAAAACACCAGGAATTCCTTCTGTGTTGATTGAAACAGCCTATTTGACAAATAAACATGATGCTCAATTATTAACTAATCCAGAATTTTTAGATAAATTTGCAAATGCCATAACAAGGGCAATCGAGAGCTATTTTTTTAACTATAAAAACGTGGTTTTAAATAGATGATAATAGCTGTAGATATTGGAAATACAACAGTAGAAATAGGATTTGTTAAAGACAAAAAATTTATAAAAAGTTACAGACTATCCTCAGATTTGGATAAAACCTCAGATGATTGGGTTTTAAATTTACTTCAGATAAAAAATATAGAAAACAATAGTATAAGAGATATTGTCATTTCGTCAGTTGTTCCAAAGCTGGAAAAAACTTTAATATCCAGTTTTGAAAAAGCATATAACAAAAAGCCATTAATCATTGGTAAAGACCTCAAAGTGCCTATAAAAAATAACTACAAAAATCCTTCTGAAGTAGGAATAGATCGGCTTGTAAATGCGTATAGTGCTATAAATAAAGTAAACCCTCCCATTATTGTAGTAGACCTTGGGACTGCTATTACTTTTGATGTAATAAGTGAAGAAGGAGCTTATGAAGGAGGAGCTATTTTCCCTGGAATAAATAGCAGTTTATATGCTTTATTCTCAAAGACTTCTAAGCTCCCAATGGTAGAAATAGATAAACCTGAAGACATTGTAGGAAAAACGACTGTAGAGAGTATAAAATCAGGTATATACTTCGGATACTGTAGCCTTATAGATGGAATGATAGAAAGAATATCAAAAGGTAAGAACTACAACATAATATTGACAGGAGGAAATTCCAAATTAATATCAAATTGTATAGAGAGCAAGCATATGTTAGATGAATATCTTGCAATGGAAGGGATATATTTGATATATCAGTATAATTTGTTGTATTCTAAATAAAACTATATTTAAAAATATAAAGGAGGTTGTAAAATGCAAAACTGGGTGAATTCTTTACCAGAATTAATACTACTTGTACTTATGTTAACTCAATTTGTAGTATTATGGTTAGTTATGATGGGTGGAAATAATGGTGATAACAATCAACAAACCACATAATAAAAATAAAGGAGAATTTAATGTCTGAAGAAAGAAAAGCTTATCCGTTTGCACTTGTAGGATTTTTTGTATCTGATAAACCTATTGAAGAATGCTTTAGAAAGGATGTAACACCTGAAGAGCTTGAAAAACTGCAGGAACTACTGAAAAAAACAATTTTTGCAGAGGATGTAGATATAGCTATAGCACCTTTTGTTGTACCTCCAGACCAGGTTAATGATGCTCTCAATCAACTTGCAGAGGTAGTTTTTAATCCTGAAGATAACCAGAGCAACTAAAGGAGATTTCTATGGTAAGAATTGCAATATCAGGTGTTATGGGAAGAATGGGCAGGACAATTGCCAAGTTAGCCTATGAAGATCCTGAAATTCAGATAACAGCTGGTATAGAAAATCCAGATTGTGCACATTCCCATGATACTGTCGGAGAAATTATTGGAGTAAATGACTTAAAAGCCCCAATAGTTTCTGATGTTGCCGAGGTTTTGGATCTTTTTGATGTTTTAATAGAGTTTTCAAATTCTCCAGAGGCTGTGATTTCACATGCAAGACTACTTGCTGCTGACAAGAATAAAAAAGGCATGGTTATAGGAACCACAGGTCTAAGTGAAGAAGATATAAATCAACTCCAAGAATTGTCTAAAGATTTCCCTATTGTTTTTGCTCCTAATATGAGTATTGGCGTAAATCTTCTTTTTAAACTAGTACAAGAAGCAGCCAGAGCTCTAAAAGACAAAGGTTATGATATTGAAGTAGTTGAAATGCACCACAGGTTTAAAAAAGATGCCCCGTCTGGAACAGCTGTTAAACTGGTGGATATACTAAAGAAAGAAACAGGTATACAAAAGGTTATATACGGACGACATGGAGACTATCCTCACGGTAGACCTTCTGATGAAATTGCTGTTTTTGCTTTGAGAGGAGGAGACGTCGTTGGTGATCATACAGTTATATTTGCAGGCTTGGGAGAACGAATTGAACTAACCCATAAGGCAGGTTCAAGGGATATATTCGCAAGAGGAGCGATAGAAGCCGCCAAGTGGGTTAAAGATAAAGAACCATCTTTATACGATATGATGGATGTTTTAGGATTAAAGTGATAAATAAGAAAGTTTCAAAGTATATTTCGGTATCAGCAATAGGCCTACATCTTATATCTGGCATTATAGTAGGTCTACTGCTGGGTTATTTTTTTGATAATCTTTTTAAAACTCATTATAAATTAACCATAGTATTTCTTATACTTGGCATTATGGCAGGTTTTTACAATATGTATAAAGACGCTGTTCAGTATATAAAAGAAGAGGAAAAGGATTCAAACAGCAAGAGTTAAATCTTTTTTTAGTTGTTTTTTAGCTCTTTCCACTATTTTATCTAAAACTTCTGTTTTTTCCCCTTTTATTCTACATCCAGCTGCATCTCTATGTCCGCCACCGCCAAATGCTTCAGCTATCTCTCTGACATCAACATTACCTTTTCCTCTGATAGAAACTCTCCATGTTTGAAGGTCTTCTTTTTGAATCATTATGAAAGCAACTTCAACTCCATCTATACTTCGTGCATAATTTACAAAGCCTTCTGTTTCCTCTTCTTGTGCTCCAGTTTCTTCTAAAAATCTTCTTTCTACGATTAGTGAGGCTATTTTTCCTTCTTCAAAAAGCATTAATGTGCTTAAGGTTTTTTGCAGTAATTTTATAGTACTGAGCTTGTTTCTTTCATATACCATATTTGCTATATAAGCCGGGTCAGCTCCTTTTTTAACTAAGAATTCTGCAAGTTCAAATGCATCTTCATTAACGTTGTTATATCTAAAACTTCCTGTATCAGTCATTAAACCTGTATAAAGGGCAGTTGCTATCTCTTTATCTATTTTGTTTTCATCCCAGTATCTAAGTATTTTTGCAACTAAAAATGTAGTTGATGGTGCAAATGTCTCTATAAAATCATAGTTACTTTCTTTATTACCTCCAAGATGGTGGTCTATTCTGATTACTTCTTTTGCTTTTATTTCGCAACCTGCTCTAAATCGACCAGCAGCGTCGACTAAAATTGCAAGGTCATACTCTTTATCAACTGGCAGTTTTCCTACTTGATCTACGTTGGGTAAAAAATCTAGCACAGCAGGGACAGGGTCTTTTATTCTGCATTCAACATTTTTGCCTTCTTTCTTTAAGAATCTATACAGTCCAAGCATACTTCCTATACCATCAGCATCTGGATTTTCATGGGTAAATATTAAAATATTTCCTTTTTCTCTTTTTATTCTATTGATTAATGGAATCATCTTTCTCCTCTCTATAAGTTTTTATTCTCGTAGGGACATATATCGTTTAGATAACACTCTTTACATTTAGGATTTCGTGCTTTACATATATATCTACCAAATAGCACAAGAGCGTTGGATATATAAATCCAGTTTTCTTTAGAAAAGAATTTTGCAAGGTCTTCTTCGACTTTTAAAGGGTCATCATGACATGTTATACCAAGTCTTTTTGCAACTCTTTTTACATGGGTATCGACGACAATAGCAGGCTTATTGAAGCCGTTTACTAAGATGACTGATGCAGATTTTCTGCCAATACCCGGTAGTTTTGTAAGGTCTTCTATGTTATCTGGAATTTTTCCATTAAATTCTTCTACAATCATTCGAGCAACTTCTTTTATGTATTTAGCCTTTTTTTTGTAATAATTTATAGGTCTTAAAATCTGGTATAAATCTTCTAAATCTGCATTTGCAAGAGATAAAGGATCTGGATATTTTTCAAATAGTTTTTTTGAAACTTCATTAACTTTTACGTCAGTAGTCTGAGCTGATAGTAGTACAACAATAATTAATTCAAAAGGGTTTCTAAAATTAAGTTCGGTTTTAGGTTCAGGAAAATGCTTTTTTAATCTTTCTATTACATCTTTTTCTGTAAAGTTAATTTTTGGTTTTTCAGAACAGTTTTTTCTGGGCTGCTTTTTTTTCATCTTTTTCCTTTTTCTTCATTTCTTTTAGTAAGCTTTTAAAGCCAAGTTCGTTGAATTGCTCCAGTAAAGCTTCCCACTGGGTTTTTCCCTTCTTTAACTCCTCAATATCAATTTCAATTGGAACATTACTATTTAGTTTAACTAAAAATCTATTTTTTTCAAGGTTATCTTTAGCCTCTTCAAAAGCAGTTTTTATTCTCTCTGGTAGTTTATCTAAATTGTTAAGTATTCCTTCTAAGTTTCCATACTCGTTTAGAAGTTTTGACGCAGTTTTAGGACCTACACCTTTAACTCCTTTTATATTATCCACAGCATCTCCAACAATAGCTTGATAATCAACAAATTGGTACGGGTATATGCCATACTTTTCTTTAACTCCCTGTATATCGTACAATTTTTCATTTATGGGATTAAAGACATATATCCCGTCTTCTACAAGCTGAAAGAAGTCTTTATCTGGAGTGATTATATAAACTTCAAATTCTTTTTCTTTAGCTTTTTTTGCTAATGTTGCAATTATATCATCAGCTTCAAAACCTTCTTTTTCTATAACTTTTATTCCAAACAGATTTATTATTTTTTTGATAATTGGTATTTGGATTTTTAAATCATCAGGTGTTTCCTTTCTATTGGCTTTGTAGTCCTGATACTTTTCATGCCTGAAAGTTTTTGCTGATTTGTCAAAAACTACTGCTATATAGTCAGGATTTATTTCATTTAAAAGTTTTGTTATCATCCTTATAAATCCATATATGGCTCCTGTAGGGACACCTTTTGGGCTTGTTAAAGGAGGAAGTGCGTAATAAGCCCTATATATGTATGATGAACCGTCTATTAGAACTAATTTTTTCTTCATCTCACAATCTGTTTTTGTTATTTAAATAAAGCATTCTTATAGGATTAATCAATTTTCCATATCTTCTTATTTCGTAGTGAAGATGAACTCCTGTTGATCTTCCTGTACTACCTGCATAACCTATTATCTGTCCAGCTTTTACTCTCTGGCCGGCTTTTACTTTTATATAAAACATATGAGCATATAAGGTTTCATATCCATATTTATGTTTTATTTTGACCATTTTACCGTAACCTTTACCCCATCCAGCATACTCAACAATTCCATTTGCTGTTGCAAATATTGGTTGTTTGAAGGTTGCTCTAAAGTCAAGTCCTGTATGAAACGCTCTTTTTCCGTTGAAAGGGTCTCTTCTGTATCCAAATCTTGAAGTTATTCTACCATAGAGAGGAACGCCTACAGGTATATCCTGAATTATCTTAATTAATTTGTCCATACTGTATGTTATTTTTTCTGCATATATACGTATATCATGACTGTTTGCAGGTATAAATATGCCGCCTTCAGGTTCTGGAATGGTTATTTTTATACCTTTTCTTCGTAAGAGTTTATTTGCTTTTTTTATTTTTTCTTCGATATTTTTTAACTTTAAAGCTAAATTCTCTTTTTCTTTATTTACTTTTTTTAAGTGATTTTCTTTTTCCTGTAAAAGCTGTTTTAAATTAGCTATCTTTTCTTCCAGAGCAGTTGTTTTTTTATCACATATGTTTTTGGCATTAAAAACCTGAAATCCCAAAAAAAGTACTGCAAAAGTTAAAACTGCCATATATGAATATAAAAATACTGATTTTTTACCCAATTTCTTTTGCTACCTCTTTTGCATGATAAGTAATTATTATATCAGCTCCAGCTCTTTTTATAGATGTTAAAGTTTCAAGCATAACTTTCTTTTCATCAATCCAGCCCAGTTTACCAGCTGCTTTTATCATAGAATACTCTCCACTTACGTTGTACGCAGCAACAGGAACGTTAAAATTGTTTTTAACATCAGAGATTATGTCCAAATAAGCCAATGCCGGTTTTACCATAACAATATCTGCTCCCTCTTCTACATCCAGCTGAACTTCTTTTAATGCTTCTTTTCTATTGGCAGGATCCATCTGATAGCTTCTTCTATCTCCAAAAGATGGTGCAGATTCTGCAGCATCTCTAAACGGACCATAGTATGCAGATGCGTATTTTGCTGAATATGCCATTATTGGAGTTTCATAAAACCCTTCGTTATCTAATGCCTCTCTAATAGCCTTTACTACACCGTCCATCATTCCTGAAGGAGCTACCATGTCTGCTCCGGCTTTTACGTGGGATATAACTTGCTTTTTAGTGTTTTCTAAAGTTTTATCGTTGTCTACATCTCCACAGCACAGAACTCCGCAATGTCCATGTTCTGTATATTCACAAAAGCACACATCTGTAATAACATAAATCTCAGGATATTTATCCTTTATATATTTAACTGCCCTTTGGATGATACCTTCTTCATTCCAGGTGTCACTTCCAATCTTATCTTTGTAGGATGGTATTCCAAAAAGCAGTACTGCAGGAATATTTAAATCAACAATTTCTTTTAGTTCATCGTCCAATTTATCGATAGAGTATCTGTAGATACCCGGCATAGAAGAAATTTCTGTTTTTATGTTTTCTCCGTCTTCTATGAAAAGTGGGTAAATTAAATCGTCTATAGTTAGTTTTGTTTCTCTTACAAGACGTCTTATATTTTCATTCTTTCTCAATCTTCTTGGTCTGTGTACTGGAAATGGCATGTTAATCCTCCTAATTGTTTAGAGTGATATAATATTATCCTCTAACCGTAAAATATACAAGTTCACATGATCTGAGTTATTGATTATAAAATAAAAGTTCCTATTTTTCCTTAAGTAAGAAACATTTTGTGAAAAGGGGGTTGTTATGATAGAAGACCTTAAAACTAAAATACAAGAGCTTAAAAATACATTTGAAACTATTAAAGAAATAGAAAAACCTGAAGAAATAGAAAAAGAAATAAAAAAACTTGACAGTGAAATGGCAAAGCCAGATTTCTGGAACGACCAGAAAAAAGCTCAGGAAATTACTACAAAAAGAACATATCTTGCAAATAAGCTGAAAGATTTAAAAGATGTGACAGATAAATTAGATTATCTTGAAGAATACGCTGAACTTATAGAGATAGAACCAGATGATAATGCAAAGGCTGAACTTGAGACAGAGATTAAAAATCTTGAGAAATTGGTAGATAAACTGGAAACCCAAAGTTTATTATCTGGGGAACATGATTCTAAAAACGCTATTGTTTCTGTTCAGGCTGGTTCAGGTGGTGTTGAAGCATGCGATTGGGCAGAAATGCTTCTTAGAATGTACCTAAGATGGGCTGAGAAAAATGGTTACGATATAGAGATAGTTGATTATCAGCCTGATGATGTTGCTGGAATAAAAAGTGCTACGTTTATAGTAAAAGGACCTTTTGCATATGGTTATCTAAAAGGAGAACAGGGAGTACATAGACTGGTAAGAATATCTCCCTTTGATTCAAATAAAAGAAGACATACATCTTTTGCAGCTGTAAGTGTTATTCCAGAAATTGGAGAGGAGATTAAAGTTGAGATAAATGAAGATGACTTGAGAATTGATACATTTAGAGCTTCTGGAGCTGGTGGTCAGCATGTAAACAAAACTGATTCTGCAGTTAGAATTACCCATATACCAACTGGAATAGTTGTTTCTTGCCAGAGTGAAAGGTCACAAATTCAAAACAGAGCAAAAGCCATGCAGATGCTAAAGGCCAAACTCTATCAGCTTGAAATTGAAAAACAAAAACAAAAGAAAAAAGAGTTAGAAGGAGAAAAGAAAGAAATAAGCTGGGGAAGCCAGATAAGGTCTTATGTGTTCCATCCTTATCAGATGGTAAAAGACCTTCGAACTGGTTATGAAACAGGTAATATACAATCTGTTATGGACGGTGAAATAAACAACTTTATCGAAAGTTATTTAAAATTTACAGCTTCTAACGAGAAGCGCCAGCCTTAAGGTTTTTATCTTCTTTTTTCAATATTTTGGTTATTTTTTTCATTTCTTTCATTATTTTTTCATTAGCCTCTCTCATTTCATCACTGTCATTTATACCTTTTTTTATCATAGGGTTAACATCTTCTATAAGTTTGTTTGTATTTTCTACAAGTTCTTTTACCTGGTTAAAAATTATTGAGAATTTTTGCTCTCCAAGTCTTGCAGACTCTATTAAACCGTTAAGTTGTATGTAGTGAAGCTCACTTATTATTTCCTCTATTTGCTCTATATACCTCATTGCTTTTGCAAGGTAGTTATGGAGTTGTTTAGAGTACTCAATAATTTTCTTTGAGTTGTTTTCTAATGCTAAAACAAGGTCAAGTAGGTTTTCCATGTCTCTATGCATTTCATCGTCTTTTTCTAAGTTTCCTATAAGCTCATTTATAAAGTAATTAATCATATAAATTTCAAGTTTAGATATGTTTACGTAAAGCTCCAAATCTCTTACGATGTTTAATAGAGTAGCTATATCACTTCTTAATCCAGACACAAGTTTTCCAATTCTTTCAGAGTCTTTTTTAATTTCTGTTGATACTACGAAGAATGAAGCTCCTGCTGAACCTAATTTATAACTTTCAACAGAAGAATTTAACGCAATTAAAGATAGCTCATCTGTGATTTCAAAAACATAACTGAACTTATTTTCAAGTTCTTTTTCTAAGTTAACAAAATCCCTTGCTTTAGCATAAACAAGGTCGAAAATGTTCTTGGCTTTCTTAGATAGATTATAAATTTCTCTAATGAAAGAAAACTCAGAAGGAATCTTATTTAAATCTATCTGGACATCAAGATATTTATCTTTATCTTTAAGTTCTTCTATAAGGGCTTCTCTCATAAAAGCTTCGTAAGAAGGATAACCCATAGCTTTTAGAGATTCTATTAACTCTTTTTCTGATGCTTCTACACCTTCTTCTTTTTCTATCTGCAGGAGTTTCTGATATAAATTTCTAATAACAGCGAACAAATTTGAAGTAGGCTTTATTCTTATTGATAAGTATTTTTCTTTTTTTCCACCTTCAAAAATTGGTACAACAACTGCAAAAACCCAGTAGTAGGAACCGTCCTTTGCTAAATTTTTAACATATCCTGCAAAAGGCTTGTCATTTTTTATAAATTCCCATAAAAGTTTAAATACAACTTTTGGCATATCAGGGTGTCTTACTATATTGTGAGGCTTTCCTACCATCTCATCTCTGGTGTACTTAGATACTCTGTAGAAAACTTCATTTCCGTCTAATATTATCCCTTTTAAGTCGGTTTTAGAGAAAAACATCTCATCAATATTTAATTGTGCTTCCACATTTTTCGGTTCTGGTCTTTTCATCTTTCCACCTCTCTTATTTATCTATCTATCTAATATTCGGATAATTTGCCATCTTATTTTAAGGGCTGTTTAGCTGTTTCCTTTAAAAACAAACCTGCAGTAAATGCAACAGCAGCTGCAAACATAAGATAATATGCAGGTGAAGCCAAATCCCCCGTAAGTTTAATAAGATAAGTAGCTATAAGTGGAGACGTACCTCCAAAAATGGCAAATGGTAAATTATAGCCAATAGAATAACCAGAGTTTCGAATTGGTGTTGGAAATATCTCAACTAACGTTGTAGGTAAAACTGCCATAAATCCAGCAGTTATCAACGCAAAGACAACCTGTCCTATAAGAGCATTTTCAAAACTACCAGAGGATATAAACTTAAAAAGTGGATATGACAGTAAAAAAGACGCAAAGGTGGAAAAGAGTATGATAGGTTTTCTTCCAATTTTATCAGACAGCCAGCCAAAAACAGGTATAAGAAGAGCAAGGATTATCATACTCACAGTATTTATTGTAAGAGCTACCGATTTTGGAAATTTCACAAAAACTGATAAATGACTGGCTATGTAGACAAAAATAGTATAAAACCCAACTGCCTGAAAAGTACTAAGTGCAAATGTTTTCAAAAGTTCTTTTCTACCTTCTGTAAATAATCTCTTTAAGGGAGATTTTATTTCTTCATATTCAAGTTCTAAGAACTTAGGGGTTTCATCTATATGTTTTCGAACATAATAACCAATAATACCAAGTAAAACTCCTGTAAAGAATAAAACTCTCCATCCCCAGCTATAGAGCTGCTGCTCTGTTAGTACTTTCGTTATAAATGCACCAGATGCTGAACCAAGGAGTATTCCTGCAACTGCCCCGAGTATACCGACACTTCCATAAAGACCTCTTTTATCCTGAGGAGCATGTTCAACTAAAAAAGAAACGCTTGTTGTATACTCTCCACCAACAGAAAGACCTTGAACTAATTTTAAAATTACAAGCAGTACTGGTGCTAAGATACCTATAGTTTCGTAAGTAGGCAGAAGCCCAATGGCTGTTGTAGATAGGGCCATCATAATAATAGAAATAGTTAATGCTTTTTTCCTGCCAAACTTGTCCCCTATATAACCAAATAAAATAGCTCCAACTGGACGCATTAAAAATCCAACAGCAAAAACAGCAAAAGATTTTAAAAGCTCAACAGTGGCATTTCCTGAGGGAAAAAACAATTTTCCAATTATTGCAGCTAAAAACCCGTAAACTACAAAATCGTACCATTCAAGGACATTACCAATCATTCCAGCAAAAAAGGTTTTCTTCTCAGCTTTTGCCATCTTTCTCCCTCAGAAAATTTTCAGAAATCCCAAGATTATTGAGAATTATATCGGGAACAAGTTCATCATCATCAAAGTTTTCTAATACTTCTAAATAAATGTCTGCTACAAGCTTATCAGGATAATCCTGCAGATAATTTTTTAAAGTTTTAACTTTTATTGTTTTATTATTCTTTGCAAGGTCTGACATTATTTTTTTATACCTCTTAATCCTTTTGCCATTTTGTCTTTGAGAATTTTGTATCTTATATCCTGTTTGGCAAGTTTTTCCATTTCTTCTTTTATGTATTTTTCAGCTTCATCAGTTGCCATTTTATAACCTAAAACATAGGCTGTAATAGCAAGTATTGAAAAACCAGTAAGTTCTACAATTTTTGAAATTATTTGATTTGGAATAAACAAAGCACCAATTGCAAGAATAATACCTACAGCAACAAGTATTTTCCAGTATTTTACAAGTGTCTGTGCAAGCATTTTAACTCCTTAAACTTTATTTTTTTCTACAGTTGTGAGATTATATTCTATCAAATAAGTATTGACAAAACCATAAAAAAGATATATTAAGTATGCCTTAAAATTTTTTTATAAATTATGGGAGGAAAAATATGGATTTAGAGAAAATCAGGCAAGAGCTACTCCAAAAAAAAGCTCAAATTATCGAATCTTTAGAAAATAATTCAAAAGAAAGCCAGAATGAAAAAACCGGTGTTGAGGATGCAGTTGACGAAGTGGCAGCTGAGCTTTCAAGAGAAACATTGTATAAGCTTTCCCAAACAGAAAAAGAAACCCTATTTTTAATAGATATTGCTCTAAAAAAACTAGAAAATGGAACTTATGGTGTATGTGAAGAGTGTGGACAACCTATAGGAGAAAAAAGACTTCAAGCTATTCCCTGGGTTAGATTGTGTATAGATTGCAGTCAGCATCAAGAAGCTATGAGATTATCAAATGGATATGAAGACCTTAATTACTACAATATCTTACCAGATACATCAGCATTTATTGAAGATGAAGATAATAAAAACTTTTCTGAATAACTCTGATGGGGAAATTTAGATTATTTGCTATAGTTTCACTGATTATTGTATTTTTAGACCTTTTAACAAAGGGTATAGCTGTAAAAGCTTTATCTGAAAAAGATATTGTTCTAATTCCAAATTTCTTAGATTTAACTCTGGTATGGAATAAAGGAGCTGCATTCGGAACTTTTGCACAATCGCCTGAATGGATAAGAAAACTTATACTTCTTGGAGCATCTACTGTTGCTGCGTTAGCAACTACAATCTATGCCTATATTAAAAGACATGAGATATCAACCTTAGAAGCAATTTTTCTGGCACTTATAACAGGAGGAGCAGTAGGAAATCTATACGATAGATTTATACTTGGGAAAGTAAGAGATTTTATAGATGCTCATGTCTTTAGTTATCACTGGCCAGCATTTAATATTGCAGATGCATCTATTACAATAGGTATCCTTGGGTTTATACTAAATGAGTTGTATTTTAAGAAAAAGTTGAAAAGTAAAGATAGTGATAAAATTTAATTAAATAGGTTTAAGTTTGAGTGGAGGTTGTCTATATAAATGATAGGTTTTTTAGCTAAAAAGATATTTGGAACTAAAAACGAAAGAGAAATTAAGAAATTAAGAAAAATTGTTGATGAAATAAATTCCTTAGAAAAGGAGTTTGATAAACTCTCAAATGAAGAAATAAGAGAAAAAAGCCTCCAGCTAAAGGAAAAAGTACAGTCTGATGAAGAGTTAAAAAATAGAATAACGAAAGGTGAAATAGTAGAAATACTACCAGAAAGTTTTGCTATAGTTAGAGAAGCTGCAAAAAGAACGTTAGGTATGCGTCCTTTTGATGTTCAGTTGATTGGAGCTTTGGCTCTTCATCAGGGAAAAATTGCAGAAATGAAAACAGGAGAAGGGAAGACATTAGTTGCATCTATTGCAATATACCTGAATGCCCTTACAGGAAAAGGTGTTCATCTTGTAACAGTAAACGACTATCTTGCAAAAAGAGATGCCGTCCAGATGGGAGCTATATACAAATTTTTAGGATTATCTACAGGAATAATAAATACCAATCAACAGTCTTTCTTAGTTGAATGGGCTGATGAAAAAGCTTTCGAAAAAGCTATAAAAGAAGATTTAAGGGTTTGGCCAAAAGGATATGAAGGTGAACTTTTACCTCAAGATATGTATAACATTGAAGCAAGAAAAAATTTCTTTACAGTTGCTGTAGACACAGAAAGAAGAAATGCCTACCTGGCAGATATTACATATGGGACAAACAATGAGTTTGGATTTGATTATTTAAGGGATAACATGGTATTTTCAAAAGACCAGATAGTGCAGGTAAAAGGACACCACTTTGCCATTATTGACGAGGTTGACTCAATCCTTATAGACGAAGCCAGAACACCTTTAATAATATCCGGACCAGCAGAAGAAGATGTATCTATATATTACGCTGCCGATGGATTTGTAAAAACTTTAGTAAAAGACGAAGATTTTACAGTAGATGAGAAAAATAAAACTGCATTTTTGACTGAAAAAGGTATAGAAAAGGCTGAAAAGTACTTTAATATAGATAATCTTTTCGACCCAAAACATATAGATATTTTACATGCAATAAACCAGTCTTTAAGAGCCAATACTCTATTTCACAGAGACAAAGACTATGTAGTTAAAGACGGGGAAGTTATTATTGTAGATGAGTTTACAGGAAGATTAATGCCTGGAAGAAGATGGTCAGATGGTCTTCATCAGGCGATAGAAGCTAAAGAAGGGGTGAAAATAGAAGCTGAGAATCAGACACTTGCCTCTATTACTTTCCAGAACTACTTTAGAATGTATGAAAAACTTGCTGGAATGACAGGAACAGCAGAAACAGAAGCTGAAGAATTTAAAGAAATTTACAATTTAGATGTTTTAGTAATACCTACTAATAAACCTGTTAAAAGAAAAGATTACCCTGATTTAATTTTTAAAACTAAAAAAGAAAAATTCCAACAGGTTGTAAAAGAAATAGAAGAACTTCACAAACAGGGAAGACCTGTTCTTGTTGGAACAGCCTCTATAGAAACATCTGAGTATCTTTCTTCTTTGCTTAAGAAAAAGAAAATACCTCACAATGTTTTAAATGCAAAACATCACGAAAAGGAAGCTGAAATAATTGCTCAAGCAGGAAGAGTTGGAGCTGTAACTATAGCTACAAACATGGCAGGAAGGGGAACAGATATACTTCTTGGAGGAAATCCTGAGTTTTTAGCAAAAGAAATCCTCAAGAAAAAAGGACTTACTCCAGAAAAAGCAACAGAAGAAGAGTATAAAAAGGCATTGAAAGAAGCTCAAAAAATAACTTCTGAAGAAAAGAAAAAGGTTATCCAGCTTGGAGGACTTGCTGTAATTGGTACAGAGAGACATGAAAGTAGAAGAATTGATAATCAGCTTAGAGGAAGAGCAGGAAGACAAGGAGACCCTGGAAGTTCAAGATTTTATCTCTCTCTGGAAGATGATCTTTTAAGACTATTTGGAGGAGATAGATTAAAAAGCTTTATGGATAAATTGAAAATACCAGAAGGGGAACCAATAGAAAGTTCCATGGTGTCAAAGGCAATAGAAAACGCACAAAAAAGAGTAGAAGGGCAAAACTTCCAGATAAGAAAAAGATTACTGGAATTTGATGATGTAATGAACAAACAAAGACAGGTAATTTACTCTTTAAGAAAGGATATCCTTGAGGGTATTAATCTTCAGGAAGAGTTAAAACAATGGTTATATGACATAGCCCTATCGTTTATTGATAAATATGCTCCTGCAGAGGAGTATCAGGAAAAATGGGATTTAAAAGAACTAAAACTTGCCTTTAAAGAATGGCTTGGAGTGGATATAGAGATAGATGAAAACAAAGAATGGGACAGAAAAGAATTAGAAGACCATGTATTTACACAGCTTGAGCAGTTTTATAAAAATAAAGAAAAAGAAGCAGGCGAAGAATTATTAAGAGAACTTGAAAGATACATAACATTACAGGTTCTTGACAGTCTCTGGAAAGAACATCTACACTTGCTTGATAGATTAAGAGAAAGCGTATCATTGAGAGGTTATGCTCAGAGAGACCCTCTTGTTGAATATAAAAAAGAAGCCTTTGAGCTTTTTGAGGATATGTTTTATAAGCTTAAATATAACACGTTGGAGTATCTTTACAAAGTTCAACTGGTTTCTGAAGAAGAGTTAAAAGAACAAGAAGAAGAACTGAAAAAACAGGCTGAAGAAACTCTGGAAAAGGCAACTACAAATATAGAAGAGAAAGGAGAGAAAAAAGCTAAGAAAAAGAAAAAAGTTATAAAATATAAAAACAGAATTGAAAGGAGAAAGAAAAAGAAAAAATAAGCCCTATGAATGGGCTTTTACCTCTTCATAAAGTGCTAAAAGTTTATTAATTATAGCTTCTGAAGCTTTAAGCATTTCATCTGCAAATTTAAAAGCTTCATCTATTTTTCCTTCTTTCATACTTTGTATTGCTTTTATTCCCAGCGAATGAAGCCGTGCATGGTCATCTTCCATAGCTATAAAAATTTCTACAGCTTTTTTTCCATATTTATCGATTTCTTTCTTTCCTTCACTGTAATACCATTTTCCTAAATTACACTTTGTATGATCTGTAGGTATCCAGTCCTGTAAACCTTCCAGTGTTTTTAAAACATTGTTCATCCATATGGCATGGTCTATTATTCTTTTTAGAAGTTCTATCTTTAAGCCTTTTAGATTAGTTATTATTGAGTTCCAGATAGCTATATACTCTTCGAGGCTATCCCTTGCTTTTTGGTTTATTGTGTCTCCAACGTCTACGAAAAAGTCAAAACCATTTCCTAATTCCGCTATCTTGTTGTAAATTTCATCTATATAGGTTTGGGTTTGCTTAGTTTCTTCAAAGAGTTTATCTATCATTTTTGAAATTTCTTGGGTTTTTTCTCTTATTTTTGCAAAACTTTCATCTACCTTTTCAAACTCATCAAATACCTGTGAATTAATTTCAGTTGCCTTTTTCACTTCATTTATTGTTTTTTCAGATTCATCTATCAACGTATCAATTACCTTTCTTATATTGTTTACGCTTTCAGATGTTTTTTCAGCAAGGTTTCTAACTTCGTCTGCAACAACAGCAAACCCCTTTCCAAACTCACCAGCCCTTGCTGCTTCTATTGCTGCGTTCAGAGCGAGGAGGTTCGTTTGATTGGCTATCTCAAGTATTACTTTTAGAATATTTTCTATTCCTGATATTCTTTCTTTCAAAGAATCTGTTATCTTTGTAAGATTTTCCATACTATTTTGGGCATAAGAAACTGTCTTTTCTGTTTCTGATAAGATTTCTAAACCATCTTCAACAACATTGGATATTTCATCCTGAAACTCTTTTACCTGTTTTGCAAAATCTAAAAACACAGAAAATGACTTTTTTACATCCTGTATTTCTTGTGTAATTTTGTCTATACTATTTTTAAATTCATTTACTTTAAATTTTATTTTAAAACTTTCTCCAGAAATTATAGAGCTGTGGTAAATAGCTAAGGCTATTTTTGGTAAAACTTCATCTAAATCACACATTTGGGTAGGTGTGGGTCTTTCGGATACTTCTTTTTTCTTTGAGATGAGCCCGAAAAACATTTTAACCTCCTCTTTTGCTGTAATTAAAGTAATTATCGTCTTAAAAGCGCCACAATTTTAATTTTAATGCAAAAAATTCAAGCACGTTGTTAAAAATATAAATAGGCGTATAATTAAATTAATTATATGTAGCTGGAGGTGTTTTTCTATAAACACGGAGCTTTTATCAACAGCATTCAAGCTTTTATCAAAAAAGGATTACTTTTCTACTGAACTGAGGAACAAACTTTCAAAGAAAGGTTTTTCTGAAGACCAGATTGAACAGGTAATTTTGTATTTAAAAGAAAACGGGTATATAGATGATGAAAAACTGCTTGAAAGATACAAAGAAATAGCTATACAAAAAGGAGAAGGCCCTTTAAAGTTAAAGTCAAAGTTATATCCCAAAGGAATAACCAGTGTAAAGTTTTCTTATCAAGAAGAGTACGAAGCTGCAGTAAACAGAATAAAGAAATACTCCGGAAATAAAGATTTTAAATCTATTGTAAAATATCTTTTGAATAGAGGATTTGGTTACTCAGTTTCATCTGAAGTTGCGACAAAGTATATAAACGGGGAAATATGAACATACTGTTAAATAAAGAACTACCAGTCAAAGAAGAACTTGCCTGTAGTATAGGAAATTTTGACGGTTTTCATGCTGGACATATAAAGGTTTTAGAAACTTTAAAAGAAATTTCAAAAATAAATAATTTAAAAAGTGCAGTTATTACATTCAAACCTCATCCAAAAGAAGTTATAACAGGCAAAAAACTGTGCAAGATTATAAATTTTGAAACCAAAAAAGAGTTCTTAAAAAAATTAGGAATAGATTATCTCATTATTCTTGAGTTTAATAGTGAATTTTCGAAATTAGATAAAAATAAGTTCTTAAAGTTTCTCAAAGAAAATCTTAACTGTAAAGCTCTTGTGGTTGGAGAAGACTGGCACTTTGGAAAAAATAGACAGGGAAATGTAGAGTTTGTAAAAAAAGAAGAAAAAACGTTTGATATAAAAATATATCCTGTAAAAAAAGAACAAATAAAAAACGAAAAAGTTAGCTCATCTTTTATACGAAAGCTCTTACAAAATGGAGAGATAAAACAGGTAAATAAGCTACTTAAAAGGAAGTATTGCCTTATTGGAAAAGTAATATCAGGAAATAAGCTTGGCACAAAAATAGGTTTTCCTACCATCAATGTGGATTTTGAAGAAAACATGTGCTTAAAGTACGGAGTTTATGTTGGTTTTATAGAGATAGAAAATAAACTCTACAAAACAGTTATGAACTATGGAGTTAGACCTACAGTAAACGGGAAAAATCCAATCTTAGAAGCACATGTTATTGAAAAGTTCCAGGCTTCTTATATTCCTGATTATGTAAAAGTATACTTCTTAGATTTTATAAGACCTGAGAAAAAATTTGATAATTTACAGCAGTTGCAAAATCAGATAGAAAAGGATATAAAATTAGCAAAGGAAATCTTAAAAGAGGTAAAAAATGAGATTACTATACAGTCTGCTGTTTAGTGTTGTATTGGCACTGCCTGTTTTTGCAAACATAAAACTACCTGATGTTGTATTTCCACTTGAAATTACAGCTCAAAAACAGGAGAAAAAAGAAAGATTACTACCTCCAAAACGGCTAAACATAGACATAAACGCAAAAATTGAAAATCCTAAAATAAAACCTGCTTATCCTGTTGACCTGGAGCCTATAACGGCAGATATAAAGAAGGAAAAAACTTTTCTGGGAATTCCCAAAGAAAAAGCTGATTTTAATGACTTAGTAGATTATTTTATAAATGGAAATTTTCTATTTTTAGAGGATAAAGCTCCAGCTTTTATGAAAAAGTATCCAAAAAGCAAATATCTGCCTATAGTTTATTACATGTTAGGATATGCCTATTTTAAAACTGATGATTTAAAAAAGTCGCTTTCGTATTTTGAAAAATCATGCAATTTAAATTCTTATGTGAAGGATACTGCATGTGTATCAGGTGCAGCAGTAGCTTTAGAAACAGACAATTTAGAAAATGCAAAAAAACTTTTAAAAAAAGTAAACAATAATTCCTTAGAAGCCGAGTTCTTGAAAAGAATAGTTTCAATACTAAAGGAAGATAAACCTCTTAATACAATTAAAGATATAAACTGCGAAGAAATAGACATATCTTTTGTAAACTACTGTAGATACTTGAAACTTCATTATATAGCACAGACAAACCCTCAGCTTTTTATAAAAAAATACCAGCCAGTGAAAAACTATGAAAAAATTCTACAAATTTTAAAAGGGTTTGCATTTCTCAATATAAATGATGTGAAGAACGCAGAAAAAGTGTTTAAAAATTATCTTAATACTTATGGTAGAGCAGACCTTTACTCTACATATCCTATTTATGGACTAATGATTATTTCTATTAAAAAAGGAAACATCAAAAACGTCATAGATAACATCGGAAGCCTTGAAATCAGAGATAAAAAATTAGCACAGAAATTGTACATAAAGATAGGCCTGGAGTACTTCAAAAAAGGAAAATACGATGATGCCCTTGCATTTTTCCAGGAAGCTCTAACAGTTTATCCTGAAAACAAAAATATACTAAAAAAAGCCATTGGGATAACAGCTTACAATGCAGGATATTACGATTATGCTTATAATATATTTAAGCAGATACACGAACCAAAATACTATCTATATACAGCCTTTACCCTTTTAAAACTTAAAAATTATCCAGAGGCAGAATTTTACTTAACCAAGGCTTACAAAGAAGCTTCCGACAACAACATAAAATTAACAGCTTTAAAATACCTTGCCGATATATACTACTTCAAAAATGATGATAAAAAGTTAATAGAAACATTAAAACTTATAGCTAAATACGACCCAGATTTTGCTGCAAATATGTTAGGATGGTATTTCTTTAAGAAAAAAATGTATAACGAAGCTTATAAAGCATTTACTGATAACTACATGAAAGCGGTTTCTGCTTTTAATATGGGAAAAACAGACCTTGCCTATAAGCTAATAAAAAACAACAAAGACAGAAAATCACTATTTTTGAAAGCATATATATATCTGAAAAAAATGAATTTTGACAAAGCAAGAAAAATACTAAAATATCTCTCAGATGGAAATGATGAAATAGCCAAGCAGGCGGGATACTTATACGCATATTCTTATTTCTCCAACGAAGAGTACGATAAGGCATATAAAGCATTTAAAAAATACGCAGAAAAATACAAAGATACTCCTCTTGGCAAAAGAGCCCTGTTAAGAATGGCAGATAGTTTATTCAATATGGGCAAAGAGGAAGAAGCTAAAAAAATATACACAGAGTTTATAGAAAAGTACTCAGGGACAAAAGAAGCTATTGACGCTGCTTATCTTCTAACGTTATTGGAAGCAAAAGGAAAAACAAAAGATGAAAACGTAGAAAAACAGATAGAAAACTTTATAAAGAAATATCCCCATTATCCTAAAATCAACTTACTAAAAATCCAGCTTGCAGAAATATACTTTGAAAACAACAAACCTCAAAAAGCAATAAAACTTTTAGAAGAAGTAGTTAAGACAAATACTCCTGAAAGCGAACAGGCGTTATATAAGCTTGGTTATTACAACTATAAATTAGGAAATAAAAGCAAGGCTAAAGAATATTTTATAGAATATTTACTAAAATACCCTCAAGGGAAACTGTCTATACCAGTTAAGCAACTCCTTGCAACAATCTATGAACAGGAAGGAAAATACGAAGAGGCTATAAAACTTTACTCAAGTTTACCAAAAACCGATGAAAATATATACAAAATTGCACTTTTATACTTTAAAAGCGGAAACTATCTTGAAGCCAAGAAAAACTTTGAAACTCTATATGTAAAATATCCTAAATATAAAAGTGACATTGCTTACTATTTAGGTATAATACAGCTTAAACTTGGCAACTACGATGAAGCAAAAAGATACTTTTTAGAAGCAATTAAATCTTCAGACTATAAAAAGGTTGCAGAAAGTCATTATCTACTTGGAACTATTTACGAAAAAGAAGGTGATTTGGAAGATGCATTAAACGAATATATAAACGTAATATACTTATACTCTCAGGATAAAAACCTAACATTCAAATCTCGAATAAAAGCTGCTAAAATATTAAAAAAAGAAGGCAAACCTATAGAAGCTGCTTGTATGATACAACCTGTTAAGAATTTACAGAACCTTGATGAGGAAACTAAAAAATTTATATCTACACTGCCAGAATGTATAAAAGATTAGGAGGATAAAAGTGGAATATATTGTTTCTCTTTTCCAGAAAGGCGGAATTCTTATGTACCCGCTACTGTTTTTAAGTGTGCTTTCTTTTGCTTTAATAATAGAAAGACTGTACAGCCTCTCCCTGAGAAAAGTATTACCAATGAATATCATTGAAGAAATAATAACATTTATCGAGGAAGGTAAAATAGAAGAAGCTAAAACAATAGCAAAAACATACCCCAGTATTGCCACAAATATAATATACTCTATATTAAATGTATATTTATCTGGCCGAAAAAATATAGAAGAACTTAAGCTTGTAGCAGAAGAAAGTGCTAAAGTGGAACTTCCAAAATTAGAAGGATACGTAAATGCAATAGGAGCAATAGCAGCTATTTCTCCACTTATTGGATTTTTAGGTACTGTAACTGGAATGATTAAAGTATTTGAAGCTTTATCTGTATCAGGTTTATCAAATCCAGAAGTTTTATCCTCAGGAATATCTCAGGCTCTTATTACGACGGCATTCGGTCTTAGCATAGCAATACCAACATTGATATTCTACTGGTACTTTAAATCAAAACTAAATTTTATAGTAACCCAGCTTGAGAATATAGCTCTGGAAGTTATTTACAAATTAACCTCTAAAGAGGAAAAATAGATGAATTTCAAAAAACATCTTTCAAATGAAAATCAGTTTATCGCAATAGATTTAACAGCCCTTGTAGATATAGCCTTTATAATTATATTATTTTTAGGAATAGTTAGCACTTTAGCTCCAATAAATTCTATAAACGTAGAATTACCAAAAGCTTCTACGGAAGATAAAGTTGTAAAACCATTAAAAATTATTGTTGATAAGGATGGAAACTACTATATAAATGGAAAAAAAGTTACACCTGAAGAAATTGCAGATATAATTAAAAACAGTAAGAATAAATCGTTAGTTATACTTGCCGATAGAAGGGTTATATATGACAAAGTAGTAAAACTGATGGACATAGCCAAACAAAATGGAATAGAAGAAATAAACATAGCAACAAGAAAAGCAGGGTCATGAGTAAAGAAGAATTTGTTATCGGAGGAAAACTTCACGGAACCCATGGATTAAAAGGGGATTTAAAGATAGAAATATTTAATCCTAAAATAAGATTAGGTGACACTATTTATCTTAAAGATGAAAATGGTAAATTCAAACCACTGAAAATAAAAGCATTTTCCAGAAAGAAAAATTTAATAAAATTCGAAAATTATGAAGATATAGACAAAGCAGAAAAAATAAAACATAGGTATTTTTATGTTCCAACATCAGAACTGCCAGAGCTAAAAAAAGACGAATATTATGAGTACCAACTGTTGGATAGCGATGTTTACTTTAAAGACAAAAAAGTAGGAAAAGTTATAAAAATAGATGATAGGTTATCTACAGCTTATTTAATAATAAAATGCGAAGATGATAAAATCAGACATCTACCTTTTATAAAGGAATTTGTGAAAAATATTGATGTAGAAAATAGGAAAATTGAAATTTCTCCACCTGAAGGGTGGTTTTCTTTATGAAAAAGAATAAATTGTGCTCAAAGAAAATTTGGAGGTAAGTAAAGATTTTAAAGTTAGAAGTTGAAATCCCAGCAGATGCTTTTTTTAGTGTTACTGGAAAAAGAGATGAAAACTTAAAATACTTTGCTGATGTATTTAACATAAAAGTGTTTTCAAGGGGAACATCTATAATAGCAGAAGGAGAAGAGGAAGACTTAGACAGATTTGAGGAATTTATAGAAAAGGTAGCCTCTTATTATGAAAAAGGGCATTATTTATCTTCTCAAGATATAAAAAATATGGCGCTTGGTTTTAAATTACAGGTAGAAGAAGATACGGAAAGTAATTTATTTGAAGGAAAAGCGATACTATTCAGCCATAGAAAAAAACCTATAATGGCAAAAACACCAACACAACAAAGGTATGTGGACACAATAAAGAAAAATGACATAACCTTTGGAATAGGTCCTGCAGGAACAGGAAAAACTTATTTAGCTATGGCTGTTGCTATTTCTTACTTAAAACAACAAAAGGTAAATAGAATAATTCTCACCAGGCCTGCAGTTGAAGCAGGAGAGAAACTTGGATTTCTACCGGGAACATTAACAGAAAAAGTTGACCCTTATTTAAGACCTTTATACGATGCTTTGTATGATATGGTAGACCAAGGAAAAGTGAATGATATGATTGAAAAGAACATTATAGAAGTTGCTCCACTGGCTTTCATGAGAGGAAGAACTCTAAACGATGCATTTATAATATTAGATGAGGCTCAAAATACAACAAAAGAACAAATGAAAATGTTTTTGACAAGAATAGGCTTTGGGTCAAAAGCAGTTATAACAGGTGATATAACTCAGATAGATTTACCTAAAGTATCTCAATCTGGATTGGTTGAAGCCTTAAAAGTCTTAGACGGAATAGAAGGTATTGGTTTTGTTAGGTTTAGTGATAAAGACGTAGTGAGACATCCTGTCGTTCAAAGAATTATTAGGGCTTATGATGAGTATGAAAAACAAACGCAACAATAAAATTCTTATAAAAAAAGAAGTATATGATAGAGAAATAACAAAACCATTTATAGAAAATGCAGTAAATAGTATTCTTAAAAATCTATATTTAAGTAATGTAGAACCTGTAGAAATAGGTATAACTTTAACAGATAATAATACCATCCAAAAATTAAACAAAGAATGGAGAGAAAAAGACAGACCAACTGATGTGCTTTCATTTCCAATAAACGAGAAACCTCCAGGATATGACTATTATATACTTGGAGATGTTGTTATCTCCCTTCCTTTTGCTAAGAAGCAAGCAGAAGAAATTGGTTTTACTTATAAAGAAGAAATTTTACGATTACTAACCCATGGAATATTACACCTTTTAGGTTATGACCATGAAACATCAGAGGAAGATGCAAAAGAAATGTTTGCTCTCCAAGATAAAATCTTCGAAAATGTCAAGAAAGATTTA